>JANWWX010000155.1 GCA_025057195.1 Leptospiraceae bacterium
AAAGAAAATAGTAAAGAAGAAACTGATGCCCGGCTATGTCTTTGTCGAGGCCGATCTCAACGATGAACTGCAGCAGCGCATACGCTCGTTGCCGGGGGTGCTGGGTTTTGTCAGCACGGGCAACCAGCCACAAGTGCTGAGCGAAGAGGAGCTGCACTCGCTTTTCACCGAGATGGACCCTGCCGCGGCCGAGGAGAAACAGACCCCACGCATCTTTTTCTCGGAGGGGGAGACAGTGCGGATCATCGACGGGCCCTTTGCCAATTTCCACGGTGTGATCGACGAGGTGAATCCGGAAAAAGGCCGCGTGCGCGTACGGGTCGAGATTTTCGGGCGTTCGACCCCCGTCGAGTTAGACTACTTACAGGTAAGTAAAATTTAATTTGCGCGCTGTCGCGTGCCTAAAAAATGGCAACTCGCGGGTAATTAAATGGCAGCCAAAAAAGTCGTAGCGCAAGTCAAGCTGCAGTTGCCAGCTGGCAAGGCGAGTCCGGCCCCACCGGTGGGAACTGCGCTGGGTCCACAGGGTGTCAACCTGATGGAGTTTTGCAAGCAGTTCAACGCGCGCACGCAGGCACAGGCAGGTAGCATCATCCCCGTCATTGTAACTGTCTATTCAGACCGCTCTTTTACATTCATCACAAAAGTACCACCGGCCAGCGACCTGATCAAAAAGGCTGCCAAAATCGAAAGTGGCTCCAAAATGCCCCACAAAGAAAAAGTGGGGTCTATCACCGCAGCGCAGCTCGAGGCAATTGCCAAGCAAAAGATGCCGGATTTGAACGCCAACGACATTGAAGCCGCAAAAAGGATCATTGCTGGCACGGCGCGCTCGATGGGTGTCACGATTCAGGGGTAGTATGGCAAAACACGGCAAAAAGTACCGCGCGGCAGTGGCAAGGATTGAACCAGGCAAGGAATACTCGCTACTGGATGCAATAAAACTCATTAAAGAGGTTTCATATACCCGCTTTGATTCCACCCTGGAAGGCCACTTCAATATCCGCTACAAGAGTGTGCAGAACGTGCGGGGCATTGTCCAGTTGCCGCATGGTACCGGCAAGAAGGTAAAAATTTTGGTTTTTGCCAAGGGCGAAAAGGCAGAGGAGGCGCGTGCGGCGGGGGCTGACTATGTCGGCGATGACGACCTGATCCAAAAGGTCCAAGGTGGTTGGATCGACTTCGATTTTGTCGTGGCCACCCCGGACATGATGAAGGATGTCGGCAAACTGGGACAGGTGCTCGGCAAGCGAGGGTTGATGCCTAAACCCAAGTCGGGTACTGTCACCACCGATATCAAGGGTATCATTGCGCAGCTGACTGCGGGCAGGATTGAATACCGTGCAGACAAGACCGGTGTGGTGCATGTCCCGATGGGCAAGTTATCATTCACTGCAGAGCAGTTGCGCGATAATGCGCAGGCGGTATTCCAAACTCTGCTCAAAGACAAGCCCAGCGATGCCAAGGGTGACTACATTGTGGGCATGTACATTGCGGGAACCATGACACCCGCGGTCCGGATCAATACCAAGGAGTTGCGCTAAATGCCTGCCCAGCAGAAGGTAGAACTTAAGGAGCATTACGTCGCGCTGCTCAAAAAACACCCCAATTTTATCGTCACCCACTACCAGGGGTTGTCAGTAGAGCAGATGACGAAGCTGCGCAAAAAGCTACGCGAGGCTGGCGGGGGCTATACCGTCATCAAGAATAATGTCTTTAGCCTTGCGCTGCGGGAGTCGCAAGTGGTTGGCGATTTCCCTTACGATACGACGCTGCGTGGTCCCAATGCGATTGCGTTCGCCGGGGACGACTTGCCGGCAGTAGCAAAAGCCCTGCGCGATTTTAGCAAAGAAAACGAGAAACTCAAGATTACTGCGGCGGTGATGGAGGCCACCTACTATGATGCCGCAGCGGCAGGCCAGATTGCCGATCTGCCGTCGCGGGAACAGGTGCTGGCACAACTGGCAGCCACGATCAATGCACCGGCCACCCAAATTGCAGGCATACTCAACAACGTCATTGCCTCGCTGGCGCGGGCAATCAAAAGTGTTGCAGAAAAAAACGCAGGATGATGCATTAAAAACACAGTTTTATTTTAAGGGGGTAGGAAAGTGAGTGTTGTACAGGAGCTTTTAGAAAAAATTGGTTCGCTGACCGTGGTGCAGGCCGCAGAGTTAGTCAAGGCGATGGAGGAAAAGTTTGGGATCTCTGCGGCAGCACCGGTGGCGGTTGCAGCGGTAGCGGCACCAGCTGGGGCGGCTGCGGCGCCGGCGGCCGAAGAAAAGACGGAATTCACCGTAGTGCTCGAGGCCTTCACCGATGACAAGAAGAAGATCGATGCCATCAAGAAGGTGCGCGAGATCACCAATTTGCCGCTCATGGATGCCAAAAAGCTGGTCGAAAGCGGCAACGGTGTTCTGAAAGAGAACGTGTCCAAAGAAGAGGCCGAGAAGATCAAAAAAGAGCTGGAAGCACTGGGCGGCAAAGTAGCGCTTAAGTGATTCTGCCTCGGGTCTGGCCTTTAACGCAAAAGCCTTGCCGGTTGCCGGTAGGGCTTTGTGCTTTTATTACTCTGCGTTGATACAGGAGAACGATGGCTGAAACAACTACAATTAAAATAGGGGAAGATACCTCGCAACTCAAAATTGTCAATTTTGGAAAAATCCGCAAAGCGTTAGAAATCCCACCCCTGATCGAGGTGCAGACAAATTCGTACAAGGAATTCCTGCAGGCCGATGTGCCACCAGAAAAGCGCAAGCGTGTGGGCCTGCAGGCGGTTTTTGAGGACAGCTTTCCGATCGAGAGCTCTAATGGGGATGTGGTGCTCGAGTTTGTCGAATATAGTCTCGGCGAGCCGAAGCGTGACATTTGGGATTGCAAGGTCAATGGCCTCACCTATGCAGCACCCCTCAAGGCCACGATCCGACTGATCGCCATTGAAACAGGCGAAGTCCGCGAGCAGGAAGTCTATATGGGCGACCTGCCGCTGATGACGCCGACAGGAACCTTTATTATCAATGGCGCGGAGCGGGTGATTGTCAACCAGCTGCACCGCTCCCCCGGCATTTTCATTTTCTATGATGAACTCAAAAGCATCTTTTCGGCACGCATCATTCCTGACCACAAGGGTTCTTGGCTTGAGTTTGAGATGGATGCCAAGGGGCTTTTGGTGGCACGCATCGATCGGCGCAAGAAATTTCCTTTCACGCTCTTGCTCAAGGCTTTGGGCTATGGCACCAATGAGCAAATCCTGCGTTTGTTCTATGATTCCGAGAAAGTGGCGATTAAAGGCGTGCAGGCACGGACGTTAGCCAAATACGTTGGCCGGCGCACCTTGACTGATGTGGTACACCCTGAGACCGGTGAGGTTTTGCTCGAAGCCGGCCAGCAGCTCAACGAAGACAACCTCGATATCCTAAAAGACGCCAAGGTCGAAAGCGTTGAATTGATCGTCAACAAAGGCATTGTGGATCACCGCGTGGTGTTCAATTCGCTCGAAAAAGATGGTGTCAACTCCACAGAAGAAGCGCTGGTCGAGTTTTTGCGCCAACAGAAGCCACTTGATTATACTCCCGACCACGGCGATCCGGAGAAACGCGCCAAGAACGTCGAACGCGCGAAGGCAGAGCTTAATCGCCTATTTTTCGATCCCAAAA
>JANWWX010000156.1 GCA_025057195.1 Leptospiraceae bacterium
ATTTTCGACGACCAACGCCCGCGCAAAGCTGCCACGGTCGGTTTCAAGCCCCAGTGGTGAGTAGAGCACCAATGGGGTATCTTGGTGGAGCAACCGGTAGTAAAGCCTGCGCTCGTTGGGATAAAAAGGCAGCTCGGCGTGGAGATTGGCTTCGACGATTTCCACGGTAATGGGACTTCGTTCGGAGCGCAGCTCGTGCCGGCGCGCATCGGCCAGCGAGGCAGGATCGCGGATCGCCTTGTGGCTGCACGAGAGCAGCGCAAGCCAGAGGAAGCAGCATACGGTAGCAAATAGCACTTGTGATCGGGGTTGCCAGACACTTTCCATGCACCACTGCCACTGGTGCAACTGGTGTTGCAACGAATTTTGTGTTGTGGCCAGGTTGCCTGGGGTTTGCTAAGGATTTTTTGCTAAGTACTGGTGGATGATTTTTTGCAGCGGGGTAGCGGCTTCCGGTGTGCATTTTTGTTCCAGCCACAACACCATCTGCACGGAGAGCCGGTTTTCACAGTTGAACTCATGCTTGATCACATATTCCGCGATCATGTAGCGGAAGCGCTCGAAGATTTCCTCTGCTTTCATCAGGGACTGGGGTGTGTCACCGATGAAGGCCGACATCTGGCGGATGATCTCATGCTTGTGCATGAGCGATATTTCTTCTTTTAGCTCGTTTTGCTCAACGACAGCGAGCTTCTCTTCAAAGCCAGAGCAATGCTTGCATTTTGGTGCAAAAAGAGGCTCTGCTGGCTGGCTACAGTGGTCTTCTTTGGCTTTTTTAGCAGCTGTCTTTGGCTTGGGATTGGTCTGCCGTTTAGACTTTTTTCTCACCACCACAGGAAACAACCTTTCCTTTTCGAAGTTTGTGCTAAAATAGCAATGGTCGCAGAAAAAGTCGAATTTTTACATTAACCAAATGGTTAAGATGATGCCTTTTGGCGTAGCCGCCGGCGGATTTCCTTTGCCCGCATGCGGTTGGCATCGAAGCGCGCGCGCATCCGTTCCCACATCGCACTGCGGCCGAAGCGGCGCTCGAGCAACCGCTCCGGGATAATGTACCACTTTGCCTTTGACTCGACCAAAAGCTCGCCGTCCAGTTCAATAGTGGCTTTAGTATAAAGCCTTTTGGAGCGTGCAGAGCTGAGCCAGGCGTGGATGCTCAAGTCGCGGTAAAGTGGTGTCGCCTTGTGGTATTTGAGCGAAATGCCGTCGGTCATGACAAAGTAGCCCAAATGGTGGCAGAGCACGCCTTGCGCCTCATCCAAGAGTAGTGCCAATGCCCCGCCGTGCGCATGCCCTGGCGCCCCCTCATGCTCGCGGCGCAACTGGTAGCTGAAGCGCACCTCGCCGGTTGTGATGTCAAAGTTGGAGGGAATATGGAATGAATAGTTATTCAGCGCCCCGCAACCGAGGCAATTGTCGTGGTGGAGTTCTTGGCCGACAAGACTGGGCTTTTCCGGTGCGAACACGCCTATTCTTCTTTTTTGGCCTTCCGAGCGCGTGGGATGAAGACTTGGCGGCCTTTGTAATAACCACAGGCGGTGCAAACACGGTGGGGCAAGCCATAACTCCCACAGTTTGGGCAGGGCCGCAAATTGGGTTTGCCAATTGCGTGGTGCGCACGGCGACTACCTTTGCGTGAATGCGAAAGCTTCCGTTTGGGGACTGCCATTAGCGGCCGAAACTAAAACCCCGACAGTGCGTCAACGACTTGCAGGATCTGTTGGCGGCGCAGGGCAAACGCCGAGGGATTGAGGATCAGCCGGGCGGTGCTTTCGAGTATTGTTTCTTCTTCAACAAGCTGGTTGGCTTTGAGTGTGGCACCGGTGCTGACCAGATCGACGATCACGTCGGCGAGTCCCGTCAGCGGCGCAATTTCGACCGAGCCATAAAGCTCAATGATGCGGATGTTGAGACCACGGCGGAAAAAATACTCGGTTGCCAGGCGCGGGTATTTCGTGGCCACCCGCAGCTCGGGCAGCCGTTGCCAGCCCGTTTTGCCTTCAGGATAGGCGACGGCGAGCCGGCAGTGGCCAAACGGCAATGCTGCCAAAATAAAAACACGGAAGCGGTGCTCGAGCAATAGGTCAAGCCCCATGATGCCCAAGTCGGCAGCGCCCTGCTCGACATAGGCCCCAACGTCCTTGCTGCGGAGGAGGTAAAAATCGATGCCATTGGCCTCATCGCGCACGATGAGCTGGCGGCTGTCGGTTGCCTGTGCTGGGCTGCACAGTCCACGCGCGGCAAAGAAAGCCAGGCTCTCTTCGCTCATGCGCCCTTTGGGCAGTGCGATGCGCAGGCGGTCAGCGGTTGGCCGCGCGTTCGGCATTCAGCAGCGAAATGTAGTTGCGGCTTGCGGCGGCAAATTCCTTGCCTTCGCTTTCGCGGGAAATTTTGGCAAATTTTTCCTCGGCCTCATCGTAGCGGCCAAGGTAGTAGAGCATGCGCGCTTGGTGGAAAATGGCAATCTCGGATTTTTTGATGGCAAGAAAATGTGGCTCAAGCTCTTTATAAAGTGATAAAGCCTTTTCAAACTCCCGCGCCGCCTCGTGCGACTGTGCCTGCATGAAAAGTGACAGCACCCGCAGCGCCTCAGTATCGTAGGACTTTGCCGCGCGGGCAAAAAGTTCAGCGGCAGACTTGGCCTCCCCGGCTTCAAGCAGGGCGGATGCTGCGCTGAAACAGAGGGCTGCCTTCTCGGCTGTGGTAATGATTTGTTCGCAGATCGGCCGCAACGAAAGTCCCCATTCCTTCATCTGCGCTGATCTGGCTTCGCCTTTAGGCAGGAGTTTTATCTGTTCGTATTTTTCCAAGGCTGTGTGCAGTTGCCGGCTGTGTTCATCCCGCGCCATCGCCAAAAGCACAAAGATTAGGCTAATGGCAACAACCACCCCTAGGCTAGTGATGAGCGCATTACGAATCACTTTGGGGTTATGCTGGAGCCAGTTTTTAATGCGTTCTTGGAATGGAACTTTTTCAGCTTGCGGAGTCGGTGCCGAACTGGTTTCGCCGGTCCTGCGAGCACGCCGCCGTGCGCGAAAGCCTTTGAGTCGCAATGCCATAAGGCAAAAAGCGGCTGCGCAACAGCCTGTCGATTATTTCGCTTGCCGCCGCAAATGCAGTGCGATTTTGCGCAGCATGAAATTACGGCCGATTATCGCCTGGCTTTTTCTCAGCGCACCGCTTCTCGCATTCCGTCCCGCAGACTTCGTCCCGGCAGAGTTTGCAGTGTTCGTCGAGGGGGCTCCTTTGGCTGAGGGCTTAAACTCGCTGCGTGCGCTTGTCAGCAATGTCGCCGGTGAGGGCCTGTGGTCGATGCTGGCAGCCAACTTTGAGCAGCGCACTGGGATCAATTTGCTCGACCCACAAAGGCTTGAGGGGATCGGCGTGCGCACCAATGTGCCGTGGGGAATGGTCTTGGATTGGAATATCAACGATCCCGCAGACAAACCCCATTTTGTGCTATTGATCCCTATCCAAAACAATAGCAAGCTATACGATTTCATCAAGTCCAAGATCGCAGAAAGTGGGATGCCACTCAACCAAGAGCTCGAGGCCGGACGCTTCCTCAAGTTCGGCACGGAAGAAGATCCGGGATTCCTGCTGCGCACAGATAGTGCTGTGCTGGTTGGCGACAAGCAAGAC
>JANWWX010000157.1 GCA_025057195.1 Leptospiraceae bacterium
TCGTCCATAGTCCCTCTATATATTAAATACCAGAAAATTGCGGATTTTTTTCACTTTTTGGAAAAATTTTTTCGGGTATAACTCCTTGGCTTTGGCATAGAACTTTGGCCTTGAGTGGGCTGTGTTTTTGTAACCATTGACCTCTTTAGGTAAAGTGGGCGTCTAAAAGCAAAATCAGGCGACATAATGTCTGGCTCTACCAAAATGGCTACCATGGCGAAATCGGCGGCGGAGATGCCGGCAACTAAAGAAAAAGAAGCAGAAAAAGCCCCATCCCAAAATAGCGACAACTACGACGCCTCGAAAATCACCGTCCTTGAGGGGCTTGAGGCGGTGCGCAAAAGGCCTGGCATGTACATCGGCTCGACCGACCTGCCTGGTTTGCACCATCTAGTCTATGAGGTGGTCGATAACTGCATCGACGAGGCGATGGCCGGCTACTGCGACAACATCGAAGTAGAAATCCGCAAAGGCAATGTCATCAGCGTCAGCGACAACGGGCGTGGTATTCCGGTCGAAATCCATCCCAAAGTGGGGGTTTCAACTGTGGAGGTGGTATTGACCAAACTGCACGCGGGTGGCAAGTTCGGCGACGGTGCGTACAAGGTATCTGGTGGGTTGCATGGGGTGGGTGTTTCGGTTGTCAATGCACTTTCCGAGTGGCTGCAGGTAGAGGTGCACCGCGACGGCAAACTCCATTTCATGGAGTTTGTGCGTGGCAAGCCGAAAGCGCCGCTCAAGGTGAAAGGGCCAAGCAAAAAGCGCGGCACGACCGTGACCTTTTTGGCAGACAAAGAGATTTTTGATACACTCGAATACCGCTACGATACCCTTGCTTCGCGGCTGCGCGAGCTGGCATTCCTCAACAAGGGCGTCAAGATCACGTTACGCGACCTGCGTGACAAGGAGCCGCGCGAGCAAGTTTTCCAATACAAAGGGGGGATTATCGAATTTGTCAAGCTATTGACCGAGAAAAAAAATCCGCTGCAGAAAAGGCCCATCTATGCCATCGAACAGAAAGACAATATCCAAGTAGAATTTGCGCTCGAATACTGCGACACCTATTCCGAACAGGTTTTTAGTTTCGCCAACGCGATCCACACGCGTGAAGGCGGCACACACCTGGAAGGTTTCCGCACCGCGTTGACCCGTGCCATCAACGAGTACAAAAAAAAGCTCGGCTACGATAAAAAGGTGGAGGAAGCCCTGACCGGGGACGACGTGCGCGAGGGGTTGACCCTTGTGCTTTCCATCCTAATCCCCAACCCACAGTTTGAGGGGCAGACCAAGATGAAACTGGGCAACGGGGAGGTGCGCGGTATTGTCACCTCGGTGGCGTACGAAAAACTGTGCGCTTATTTTGATGAAAACCCTGCAGACACCAAACGTATCATTGAAAAGTGTTTGCAGGCAGCACAGGCACGCATTGCAGCACGCAAGGCGAAAGAACTGGTACGGCGCAAGAGTGCCCTTGAAGGCGCAGGACTTCCCGGCAAGCTTGCCGATTGCAGCACGCGCGATGCTGACGAGGCCGAGCTATTTATCGTCGAGGGCGATTCAGCGGGGGGCTCCGCCAAACAAGGGCGCAACCGCCATTTCCAGGCCATCTTGCCACTCAAGGGTAAAATCACCAATGTGGAAAAAACCAAACTCGATAAAGTGCTGGCCGACGGAGAAGTCGCTGCGCTGATCTCGGCGATTGGCTGCGGCATTGGGGCGGAGTTCAACCTGGACAAGCTGCGCTACCATAAAATCATCATCATGACCGACGCGGATGTGGACGGGGCGCACATCCAAACGCTCATTTTGACATTCTTTTTCCGCCACATGCCGCAGATCATCGAAAATGGGTTTCTTTATATTGCGCGGCCACCGCTCTATTTAATCACCCACGGCAAGGACAAGTTCTATGCCTATTCCGATGCAGAAAAAAACAAAATTGTTAAGGCCTTTGCCGACGACAAGTACACCATCCAACGCTATAAAGGACTGGGCGAAATGAACCCAGAGCAATTGTGGGAGACCACCATGGATCCAGCACGCCGCGTCCTTTTGCAGGTCTCGGTGGATGATGCGGTCATTGCCGACGAGATTTTCACCATCCTCATGGGCGATGAAGTCGAACCACGGCGCAAGTTCATCGAACAGAATGCCAAGAAAGTCGAAGACCTCGACCTTTAACTAGAGCCGCAATTCAACTCCTTCGCCACGCTCTAAAGTTCCAATGACCGTGGCCTCGGGATAAAAGCGGCGGATTTTTTCGAGTTCGCTACTTTCTGCCACCAACACCATGCCGGTGCCCATGTTGAACGTGCGGAAAAGCTCATCGCGCGCTACATAGCGCTCTAAAAGTTCGGCAGCCCTAAGCCGGAAAGGCTCTGGTCTTTCGATCACAGCACCCAACCCTGGCGCAAGCACGCGGGGCAAATTTTCATAAATACCACCACCGGTGATGTGCGCAAGTGCCTTTATTTCTGCCGTGTGCAAAAGCGGTGGCAGCTCATGGTAGATACGAGTGGGAGCAAGCCAGGTGGCATAAAAATCTTCCCTGCGAATCATGGCTTGGAATTCCTCTGGGCTTTTAGCTTCCAATTCCGCAAAAATCCGGCGCACCAGCGAAAAGCCATTGGCATGGAGGCCGCTTGCCGACAACCCGATTACCAGATCCCCGGGCCGCTGTTTCTCTGTCTGTGGCATCTTTTGCCTGCGCGGCACTACACCCACAGCAAAGCCGGCCAGGTCGAACTCCTCTTCGGCCATGATCCCCGGATGCTCGGCGGTCTCCCCGCCCAAAAGCGCCATCGGGACTTTGCGGCAGGCTTCGGCGATCGAGCCGATCACGGTGTTATACCAACTCTCGTGCAGCTTGCCGCAGGCAATGTAGTCGAGAAAAAATGCGGGAGTTGCCCCTGCACAGTAAAGATCGTTGGCGCACATCGCCACCAAATCTTGGCCCACACCTTCGAGATAGCCAAAGCGGCGCAGCAGTTCTATCTTGGTGCCGACGCCGTCAGTGGTGGCCACGATGTCGAAGCCACTGGCCTCATCCAACGCGAACCTGCCAGCGAACCCACCGTATTGGCTATTGACCCTGCCGACACCGGGGACTTGGTGCGTCTGTGTGATTTTATCTTTGAGGCCATAGATCAGCTTTTGCGCGTAGGCGGTGTCCACGCCGGCAGTTTTGTAATCCATGAGGGAAATTCGGTTGCGCACACACCGCGCCAAGGTTTTTGCTACACACAATCTGCGGCAAAAGCGCAGGAACCTGAGCGCATTACACGGGGTCTGCTATGTTAGGTTAGGAGGGAAAATGAAAAACATAACATTCTATCTCGTGGCGACAGTGCTCTTGTTTGGCCTCTCATGCCGACCATGGGGGCGAAAGTCGCCCGAAGAGCGCATAGATTGGCTGGCCAAGCGGCTCAGCAGAGAGCTTGAACTCAACGACACACAAAAAGAGGCTCTCAATAATATCAAGGCCGAATTGATCAAGCGGCATCGGGAGGAGAGACCCCGCCAAGAAGAGGACATCAAGGCTCTGGCGGAACTTGTCCGCCAGGAAACCATTGACCAAGCAAAGCTCAAAGAGTTAAGGCGGCGCCATCAGGCTAGGCGCCTTGCGCTGGAGGATTTCTT
>JANWWX010000158.1 GCA_025057195.1 Leptospiraceae bacterium
TGCGAGTGTGTTGAAAAAACGGCGCGCATAAAAGGCATCGGCAAAAAGAAAGCCCTTGGTGGGATCTTCCAGCCAAGGTATTGCCGCATAAGCCTCGGCCGAGCCTGCCGCAAAACCGCGCGAACGCTCGGGCGCTCCCCATTCGCTTGCTGGTTCGCGATCCAATGTGCGGCGTGGCAAAAACGGCATTCCCCCAATTTCCACAGGAAAACTCATTGCCCCCTCTTTGCGGGAAAAGTCGTATGTGCTTAAATGGATGCCGTTGCGTTCTGCCACAAGCACAGCATATTTATGCGCTTCAACGGTATGCAAAAGTGAAAGCGGCAAATAGAGTAGGGGTTCCCCCGGCCGCGAAGGGTGTGTGATGTCGGAGCCCTGCCACAGCCAACGTTGCCATTTGTAAGATTCACCAAAAAGAGAAAGCTGTACACTTTCGGCGCGGGCAAAACCGGCCGTATCGGGATTGGCCAGAACGGCAGGTGGTAAATAAAACTCCAAAAGTCCTGCGACATGGTTGCCATTGGGCAAAAGCAGGATTTGCTCACGATCGAGCTGCCAGCGTAGGGAAGGTGCTTGGGCACCGATTTTAGTGAGCAAAGCAAGTAGTAAATAGCATACCGGGCTGCGGTACATGTCAGGAGGGATTTTGGCTAAAGTTATTTTGCTGGAACGTCTGCCAAATCGACTGGTCGATGGCGATCATTTCGCTGCGGTACTGTTCAAACTTTTCAAAATTCTGCGTCTGCTGGGCATGGAGCACGAGCATCGCCAAAAGCTGCAGCAGCCGGGGCTCAAAAGCCTTTTTGTGGCTGCGCGCGTTGCTATGTTCTTGCTTTAGCCTGCGGTATTCCGTTTCGAGCTGGCGGATCTCGTCGGTCCGGAATTTGCGGCGGTGGCGATAGACTCCGTTGACCTCCAAAAGTAGGGCGTAGATGCGTTCGCGCTCTCCCGCTGCATATTCTTCTTTTTGCACAAGGGCATAAATTTCTTGGAAAACACCACCTGGCAGGAACTCGGGATATTCTGCCACCACCTCAGGTTTCAAATACAGTGCCTCGCGGTAGTGTTCGAAAAATGCGGTATCATTTCCTGTGAGGTTGGCAACATGCGCGGCAAAATAGTGTGCAGTGGCCTGTGTGGGATGGTTGGTCAAGATGAATGCCAAAACCTCGCGCGCAGAGTTATAGTTGCCAATCATGATCAGCGAGTAGGAAAGCTGCAGTAGATCTGACACCTGCAGTTGATAACTTTTTTGTCCGGCAAAGTCGCGGGCAAAATTTTCAGCAATTTGCGCGTGGCAAAAGGTGATGGCTGCGCGCGCCACCGTGGATTGGGGATCTTTTTGCTGCAGTTGTCCGAGCATTTCGCGGAAGACTCGGGCGCGCTCGCTGCCTGTGGGTAGTGTGGCGATGCGTTCTTGGCGGTGCTGCAAGAATCGGGCGATTTCATAAGCGGCCATTGCTTCGTCATATTCTGGATTCGCTACATTTTCTTTTTCTCTGGGTAGCGGCAATGACTTGAGCCAGTTTTCGGCTAACTGTACGGCGCGCGGGAAATTGGCAGCTAAGATCTCATCGGCGATGGCTCGGGCAGAGTTCTGCTCCATCTCAGGCAGCGTCCGCAAAGCAAGCGGTGACGTAAACCAATGGTGGCATTAGAAGTAGCGCAGACGGCAATGCCGGAGCAAAAAAGGCAAAAACGGCGAGTAATGGCCGCCATCCTGCCAGCCGAGAAAACCCAAAAAACTGCGTGCTCGGCTCAGCGCGACATAAAGGATCCTGACCTCTTCGTCAAAGTCGTTGTCACGGTGTGGGATCACATTCTCTGCGATGCCAAAAATCACGACATTGTCAAATTCCAGACCCTTGCTCTTATGGATGGTCAAAACTGAAAAACCTGCCGGCAAGTGGCTCTCCAAAAGCCGGCGCAAAAAATTAGTACGCACAAGTATCACCAACGGGCGCGGCAGAGAGTCCCCGTACCGTGACAGGAAGTTTTGCCAGAGTGTTTGCGGGGATTTTTCCTCGCTAAGAAAAAATATGGGAGCTCTGCCACGCCGTGCAGTGGCCTTGAGTTTTTTGGGCACGAAGGACTGCGAGAGTTTTATGGTGCGGTTGCCGAGACGCACAATGCGGCCGCTGCTGCGGTAGTTATGAAGTAAGAATAACCGGTGCGCATTGGGTACAAGCTTTAGAAAATCACGAGTGAGGGAAACATCGGCCCCGCGGAAACGATAGATACTCTGCCAATCATCACCCACGACGAAAAATTTTTTGGGCTGTAAAATGAGCAAAAATTCCAACTGCTCGGGTGAGGTATCCTGGAATTCATCGACGAAGATCACATCAAAGCGGCCTTGGATTGCAGGCAGTCGCGATGCCTTAGGTACCAGCGTGTCGAAATCGGCAAGTTGATTCTGTTCAAGGTATTGCTGCCATTTGTGTTCGATTTCTTTTTTTTCGGCGTCACCAAAAAAGCCGCGCCGGGTGAGTAGGTGTTCTGGCAGGTATGCCAATTGTGGGAAATTTTGCCGCAAAAAAGCACTTTTATATTTTTCGGGATGGAGCAACAGGCGTGGTGTGTTGTGGCTTTCGCGGTGAAAACGCCAAGCCAAAGCATGGATCGTACCGCAAAAGCCGGGCGTGATGCCGGAACGAGAAAGCCGTGCTTTGAGCTCGTGCGCTGCCTTGCGCGTGAAGGTGACGACACAGAGTTTTTCCGCAGCATAGCCTGCTTGGTGGGCTGCGATCACTGCCGCCACCAGCGTTGTGGTCTTGCCACTGCCAGCCCCGGCGACAAGTTCCAGCGCAAAGGCGTCGTTTTGCCATAGCCAGGTGGCAGCACGGCGCTGTTCGTGGTTGAGCTCAGGCATGGCGTTGGGCAACCAAAGACTCCAAATAGGCAATCACTTTTTCCGCAATGTTGATTTTAGTTGCCCCTTCAATGCCCTCGATGCCGGGGGAAGCATTGACCTCGAGCACCATCGGGCCGCGCCGCGACTCAATCAGGTCAACACCGGCAAAGGTCAGTCCCAAGATACGTGCCGCCAGCTTGATCACACGTGTTGCCTCGATCGAAAGCTCTACTTTCTCAGGAGTGGCACCACGGTGAATATTCGAGCGAAAATCGCCGTTGGCTGCGTTGCGCCGCATGGCTGCAATCAATTCGCCATTGAGCACGATGGCGCGGATGTCACTGCCCTCGGCCTCGGCAATGAATTCCTGCACGATGACCTGCAAGCCTTGCGCTAATAAAGTTTCTATTAGGCTGCGCGCCGATTTTTGCGTCTCGGCCAGCATCACTCCAGTGCCCTGCGAGCCAGTCGGCAATTTGAGGATGTAGGGCGGATCGCCAATTTTGGCAAACGCCGTTTCAATGTGCAA
Organism: Leptospiraceae bacterium; assembly: GCA_025057195.1. GTDB lineage: Bacteria > Spirochaetota > Leptospiria > Turneriellales > Turneriellaceae > JANWWX01. The sequence goes on from JANWWX010000158.1 coordinate 3,384, forward strand.
TGGGTCATCGACAAGGATGCTGCGTGGTACCGCGATCCGGTTTTGCGCCAGAACCTGCAAAGTGACAAACTTGTCCCGACAGCGCATCATCGGATAGCTGGCATTCAGGGTTTTGACATGCAGCATTTCATAGTGCCGGATAATGGCCAGCGTGTGTTCCGGTTTGCGCTGTCCCAAGCGTGGTATGATGCAGTGTGGAATATCAATTTTCTGATCCCCAAAATAAAGCTCGAGGGCA
>JANWWX010000159.1 GCA_025057195.1 Leptospiraceae bacterium
TTTGGCAAAAGGTGGAAACGTCAGCGCAGCAGCCGTGAGCTCATGCGAATGTAGCAAAATATGGCTAATTTCACGCAGCACATCGGGATGATCGCCAAAAGTGTTTTTTATCCAGTTTTCTGTGATTTTATGGATATCCGCGTTGGGGTTGCGGATGAGCTGTGCCGTGGCATAAAGATTGGCATCCATCCACTGCCAAAGTCCCTCGCGCAAATAAAACATGAAGGGTCCCTGGAAAAGCGGCCCACCCGAGTGGCTCCAGATCCATGCACCGGCCAAATGGGGGTTGTCTTTCAGAAAACGGCGGTAGGCATGTTGGTAGTGTGGCGCGACGTAGTTGGGAAATATGGTAAATGCCTCAAATTCGCGCCGTGTCTGGAATTCAACAATGCGGGTTTCTTTGCCAACAAAAAGAGTAGGGTTGAGCGGCAAATGGGTCCAGAAATCCCCACGGTTATATTTTGTGCTCACAATCAGCGCAGGGCTTTCGATTCCCTCAAGCACCTTGAGATAGGCCTCAGGCACTGTGTGCATCTTGCCAACCTCGCCGATGCCAACTGCCCATGAGCGGAAGATGATTTTACGGTTATATTTTTCTGCGACCGCCAAAAATGTGCGCAGCATTTTTTGAACACCGCCATTTGTGCGGACCAAAAGTTCACTCCAATAGTCCCAACCCTCCTGGCTATAGATACGGCCTGCCTCGCCGATGCGGATCATTAACCCCCAAAGCTCCGGAAAATTGCGGAAAAGCTCTTCAAGCCCTGAGGCATAAATTTCCCAAAAACGCGGATTTTCAATGTCCAAGCCAATCCGCTCGCGCTCTAAAAAATCGCGCAGCGGCCCGCTCAGCGCCACCATGTCAGTGGTGAATACCACCCGGATGCCGAATTTTTTGGCTAGATTGATGATTTCACTAAAAAGCGAACGGAATACCCGGTGGCGTTCGCTATATTGCGGATGTGCTGAATAGACACCATAGTCGCTGAAATCGACAAGTTCAATGTAGGCGGGGATTTCGACGGCATTGAAACCATAATCGCGCAACTTTGCCAAGTGCATCTGGAGATCGTCTAAAAAGGCCCGCCACTCGTCTTGGTTGTAGTAAGGCGCATCCTTGCGGAAAAGCCGAGCAAAGCGCCAGCCGTGGTGCGTGTAGTCTTTGAACCAAAACGCTTTGTCGCGTGGAAAACCAGCAATGCCAGTATCGCCCATGATCAAAACTGGCTTGTAGTTTTTAGCATCAATGGGCTCACTGGTTTCTTCGGCTGCCGCTTTTTTGTCGATGATTTTGACTGCTAAGGCGTGGTTTAGGCCAACTACCGCTGCGCTTGCAACCACAATGCTGAATATTGCAGCTCCCCAAATTTTACCTGGCAGTTGCAAAATTTTTAGTCTCATAACTATCAATAGTATAACCAAATCCCCGCGGGCAAGACTTTTTGCCGATGCAATTATTCGTAAGTACCCAAGATTAGCGATTTAGAAATGCCAAAGCCACTGACACCCATCCAATTGCTGTGTTGCCAGCCAGAGGCAAAATCTTGTTTTCTATCGCTTTAGTTGCCCGCTGTGGTGGAATGGAGGTTTTGGCGAAGACAAACATAAAAATTCTAAATACACCCCTCAGCGCCCCATTTTAACTTTCAGGGAGTAATTTGTGTATACGGAGTTTTTGCCGTGACGGTGGGTGCCGGCGCAGAGAACGCAAGTGAAATCCCCACAGTAAATAATAAAGACGCCCTAAATCGTCAATGAAAAGGGGACCATGGGCAACCGTAAAGACGATAAGCGCATTGCAGTCCTCGCTTCGGGGGGAGATTCTCCTGGCATGAATGCCGCATTGCGTGCGGTGGTGCGTGCGGCGCTTTGGGAGCACTACCAAGTGTTTGGCATCCAGAATGGCTACGAGGGTTTGTTGCACAATGAAATCCGCGAATTGACCTCGCGCGACATGGGGCTAATCATCAACCAGGGTGGCACCATGCTTGGCACAGCCCGCTCAGCAGAATTCCAGACCCGGGAAGGGTTGGAAAAGGCAGCGCGCATACTCCACGAGCACCGGATCGATGCGCTGTGCGTTGTCGGTGGCGATGGCTCATTCCGTGGTTTGATGGAATTGAGCGAGTTCTACAAGGGACAAGTGGTTGGCATACCGGGAACCATAGACAATGACATTCCGGGGACGGAATACACGATCGGCTTCGATACTGCTGTGCAAACAGCGGTAGAGGCGATCGACAAGCTGCGCGACACTGCGCTCTCGCATGGCAGGCTATTTTTTGTTGAGGTCATGGGCCGGAACTCTGGCCAAATCGCGCTATCGGTGGCGTTGGCATCCGGTGCCGAAGACGTGATCATCCCGGAGGAACGCACCGATGTTGAGGAATTTGCCCAACGCCTGGAGGCAGGACGGAAAAAGGGCAAACGCTTCGGCATTGTCGTGGTCGCCGAAGGAGCACCACTGCCACGTGAGGTCGAGCGGGCACGGGTCCTGCGGGCCGAAGCGCCTGACCCCAATGTCAAAGCGGCGATCGCCCCGGAAGAGTCACCCGCATTCGCCTGGGCAGAAGTCATGCGGCCGCGCATTGGCATGAATATCCGGGTTTCCGTGCTTGGCCACATCCAACGCGGGGGCCGACCAACATCCTTTGACCGCGTGTGGGGCTCCCGCACGGGCGATGCCGCGATCCGCTTCATCAAGCAGGGATTGACAGGAGTTTTCACTGCGATGCGCGGGGGCCATATCACGCCAGCCTATCTTTTTGAGGCAACTCGCGGTGTGCGTGCCGTGGAACCGGAGATGGTCCAACTGGTGCGCAAGATGGGAAGCTAAAAAAGGCTTAAAGCCGGAATCCTACTCCCAGCTCAGCAAACAGGCTTTGGCCAGTGGCCCCTTGGAAAAAAGACATGGCGTACAGGGCTCCTGTTTCGAGCATGAGCCATGAGTTAATAGCATAGCCAAAGCGCAATCCAGCACAGGCAAAAGGGGAAAATAGAGCGTACTCGCGCGCGCTGAGCGGTTGCCCTGTAGTATTGCTGACCGCGACGGTTTGGCTGTCGTAGTTAAATTTCATGGTGTCGTATTGGACGCCACCGCCTAAGAAAGGCTGGAGATAAAATTTGGGTGTTAGTTTTTGCCTCCAGGCGATGCCTCCCTGCCCGACGAAACTCTGCAAAGAGACCGGCACCACAGAGCCGTCGATTGCATAGCGAAATTCGTTACTTGCAGAGCGGACACTGCCGCCAATGAAGACGCCGAGCTGTTCTTTGAAAATGCCAAAGTGGTGAAAATCCAGCGCTACTGCTGCCACCTTGCTAAAGTCTGTGCCGGCATGTTGTCCGGCCGCGCTGACCGTCTGGTTAGCAGAAAATGCCAACGGGGCAAACTGGCCGCGCAAAGAAAGCTGGTTTAATGTGGGGATTTCCTCGCGGAAGCGTCCTCTTGCCATATCGTCTTTGCTAGGGAGAACGGCTGCTGCTTCCTTGACGATGCGGTTGGCGATCTGATCCACCACATCAAAGATCGTGGCATCCACGGGATTTCGGAGCTCAAAATCGGCAATCTGCTTTTTCTTGCTGAGGTCCAGAATGCGGAC
>JANWWX010000015.1 GCA_025057195.1 Leptospiraceae bacterium
ACGGCACCATTGATGTGGTTTAGTTCGGCAGCTGTCAGCCGCAGCCCGCTATCCTGCGGCAATAGGGATATAGCATCTTCGGCATAAAATATCGCCTCATCGTAATGGCGTTGTTTGCGCATCCGGTTGATGCTATCGCGATAAAATTCCCTGATAGATTTTGCCTTGTTGGTGGCATCCGTCTGCAAAGAGAGATTGCCGGTAAGCAGTGCAGGGCTTGTCCCTTGGCCAGAGTATTGCGGGTCAAGATATTGTGCGATTTTCGCCTGTGCAGCACGGCGCGTATCCAGCGTGTGCAAGACTTGGCCTACTCCCATTGCCGAGAAACAGAGATCCACCGCGGTAGCAAAATAAAACTCATCGTTTTTTTGCCAATTGCCACGCACTTGCCGAGAGACGATGGCATAGTTGGGATGGAGACGCATGGAGAACAGTGCACCAGGGGTGACCGGGCTATTGTCGGTAACCACGCTCTTTTTGATCAGATCCGCTTCGTAATCGATGATGTTGCGGTGGATGCCCAGTTGGGTTAGCTCCGCAGCGGACCGCACGCGTTCCACCTGCGGCATGGTTGGGTAGTCCACCTCGTTGCCACCGCCCAAACCTAAAAATCCAGCGGGCTTAACCAATTGCAAAAGGTTACGCCGTGCTGGTGCCTGGTTACGGGCAAAGCCAATTGCCGCAACAAGCGAGGTGCTCACACGGGATTGTCCCGCTATGGCGGCGCGCACAGAATTGTCCCACAGCTGCTCGTGCAATATAATTGTCGCTGCCGGATGCTGCTTTAGAAAGGCAGCAAGCTGTTCAGCCAGCGGTTTTTCTGCCTCGGCAAGGTATAGCTCATAGGCGGTGCGCTGGTTACGCCCGGCACCAATTTTGGCATAAATAAAGGCAGTTATGCCCTGAACCCGCAGCGCATAGAGGATGCCCTCGCGTGCTAGTGTGCTGAAGTCTTTTTCGCCAAAGCCCGTTTTGAACAGGGCTTCGTAGGCGTAACCACTGCCGTCGCTTTGCACAAGCTGGTTGCGCAGCTTTGTGGCCTCGGTGTCCAGATTCTGGAGTTCCTTTTCCAGAGTTTGCGCGTTCTGGCGTTGCAGGCGAGCGGCCCGGATGCGTTGTGCCAAAACTTCTCGTTGCTCCTCTACGACCTGCAGGCGTGACAGGATTTCGGCTTTGGGGCCGCCCAGGCGCAGCTCTTGGAAATAGAGCTGGGCAGCCAGCGCCTGCCGCTTGCTATCTTCGATGCGCATCGCCTCTGGGTAATTGCGTGTCTGGACTGCGCGTTGGATTAAAACCTGGCACAGTTTTTCGAAAAGTTCACTGTTGTTGCGCAGGAAAACAGGATGGTCAATGAAGTAGCGGAATAACTTCTCGTATGGCGTGAGCGCCAATTTTTGTTCCATGCCAGCGTTTTCATACACACGGTAAATGCGGTAACTAGCCAGGGTATATTCCAATTGCGCCGCAAACTCCTGGCTGCGTTCCTGGACTGCCTGCAGCTCAGCGATTGCCTCCTCGGCCAGCCCCATCTGCTGCAGGATCCGAGCACGGTTCATTGCGAGTTTTAGCCGCAATGAATTGTTTTTTAAATCTGGCTCATAAACCGGTTCTACCTCCGTTAGGGTCTCTCGGGTGAAACCGCGGAAATAGCGCAATGCAGAACGGAAGCGCTGGAAAGCCTGTTGTTTGCGGTTGAAATAAACCGCAAAATCTTCTGAAGGAGAGGGATTAAGCGACTCGGCAAAATCCTGCAGCTCAGCCAGGTGTGCTTCATAGAGGGCACGGAAAAAAAGCAAAGGCTGCAATTCGCGCATGGTGCGTTCCCGGATTTTACGCGCATCCTCCTCTGTCAGGTCAGGTTTTGCCGGATCCTTTTTCTCACGGATTTCTTCCCGCGCTGCTTTGATGCGTGCGGTGACGGTATTTTCGGCAAATTCGGCGAGCTCTTGGGAATAACGGCGGGCGAGGCGGATCTTTTCCCGGACAGGTTGCTCTTCGCTTTCGAGTTGGCGCAGCTTGCACAACTCTGCATTACGCCGCATCAGCATTGCCACACTGGCATTTTTCTCTTTTTCTGCCTGCTCCATGGCCGTTTCATAAAGCCTGCGCGCATTGTCCCACGAGCGCATGGCAAATTCGAGTTCGGCCTGACGGCTAATCGCTGTGCGCAGTGTTTCGCGGCCATGGCGTGTCTTGTCCTTCTTGGCATACTCGACCAATTTGGCCAGCGCCGCCGATGCCTCGTGCAGCAATCCCTTGCGGCGGTAAATGTCTGCTCGGATGGAATAGAGAAGCTGGTAGCGGTTGACCGTCGGCAGCTCAAACGCCAACTGGTTTTCGCCAATGTAAAGATCATCGTATGGGATGCGGTAGATCAGCCCGAGAAGCCAGGTCCAGGGCTCATAGACCCAAAACCACTTGATCCGGATTTTGAACTTCGGGATAGGGATTTCTGGCTCTTTTTTGAGCAGCTCTTCCGCTTTTTGTGTTTCCTCTAGCGCAGCGCTATAATTACCCTGGCGCAGGTAAAGCCGTGCCAATTCGAGGTGCAGCATCGAGGCAGGAGAATCGTCAGCCGTCTCGTGGCGTTCGGCCAGGATCCGCTGGATCCAAGCAATGGCCTGTGCGAGTTCCTGCGCGTATTCGCTATTGAGAGCCAAGATTTTATAAACAATCTCGCGGCGTTTTTGGTTGGTGCGCTGCGTTTCGGCGTTGACCCCAGCGATCGGATAGCGCGCGTTGAGGTTATTTTCGACAAAGCGCAGGTAATAAGCGGCTTTATCGTACTTTCCAGAAAAATAGAGTGTGCGACCATAGTGGTAATAAAACATCATCTCTTGTTCGGGAGTTTCGAACTGGAAGTCAGGCACCCCTTTTTTGTCCAGGATCGCTGCGTAGTGTTCCTCAGCCTGCGCATAGTTATTCAATAGGTAGTAGTTATTGGCGATATTGAGGTGGAAGCTATTTTTGACCCGCCGTGACGCCCCAGCGGCAAAAAGGCTGAGCGTCTTTTGGTAAAGCCGGATGTTTTTTTCAAAAAGGTAGTCGGGAAAATACTTTTGGTAGAGCGATTCGAAAATCTCGCGGTCTTTTTTTCCCGTGCTTTGGTCGAGTATCACCTCACGCTTTTCGTCAATGAATTGGTAGATCCAGCCGAGCATCATGTACGCATCGGCAAAGCGCGGGTTAGCAAAAAAGCACCAGTTGAGATCGACTTCGGCTAAACGGAAATGCTCCAACACCTCGCGCTTGGCTGAGCGGGTAAGCTTTTCTGCCTCGGCGGCCAGATGCCGGCTGATGCCCAGTTGTGCGCGTAGGAAACCGCGGCCAAAGATGAATTCTCCCACAAGATAGCGCCGGGCAAAATCGATCCGCTCGTCATAAAAACGCATGATGTCGCGCAGGAGTTTTTCATCTTGTGCAGCAGCGCGCAACGCGATCTGGTCGAGGCTGAGCGCATGGTCCAAAAGCTCGCGGGCAGTGGCGTCGTCGGTCAGCCGGTTGGCGTATGCCGAAAGGTAGAGTTCCAGCAGAGCCTGGTATTGTGCGGCAGCGGTGCGGTCATCGCCGCGCGCACGTGCCTGTACCGCGCGTTCGCTATAAAAGCGACCGATACGCTGCATGGTTGCGCGCGCGCTTTCGGGGAGTTCGCTGTCGCGGTAACCGGTAACCGCTGAAGCATAGATCGCAATGGCGGCTTCTGCTCCCTCACGGACCTCCGCCACCTGTGCCAAGGCAACCGCACTATGGTAGTGGAATAAGCTTCCCTCTGGGGAAAGCTTTTGCGCCTTTTCAGCATCGGCTTTTGCCTTTTCGTATTGCTCCTGGCGCAGCTTGGCGCGGGCGGAGGCAAGGTAAAACAGGGCATGCGCTTGGGGGTATTTTTTGACCGGAAAACCAGCCAGGAATTCCGCTTGTGCCGTGCTGTTGCCTGAGGCAATCTGCCTTTCAAAAAACTGGAGTAAGAAGTGTTCTGCTTTGCGCCGGATGTGTGGCCGCACCGTAAAAGGCGGTTTTTTACTGCTAAGCCCATATTCCGCAAGGAGTTTTAGCTCCGGCTCTGAAGCCACAAGATAGAGCAGTTCGGCGGCCGGCAGTGTGGTTGAGTTGAGCACCCCATTTTCGTAAAGCAGCTCGTCCAACGCCAAGTACTGCGGGTTGGTGCGCACAATTTTGGCGATGACCTCGCAGGCCTCTTGGTAGCGTCCCTGCCGGATGTGGTGGCGCGCTTGCGCATGCCGGATAAAAGATAGGATTGCGCGGTAATCGTCACTGCCGTCGCGGAAATGATCCCAAATCCTTTTCTGGCGCAAGATCTCCTCAAAATAATTTTCCGGACTTTCAGTGGCTGCCAGGGGGGGCAAGTTGGCAATCCCACGCAAATCGACCAGCTCTGGATCCAACGTGGCCAGGTCGTTGAGTAAACGAAAAACCGCCAGCTCATCGGGATCTGCCGTGGCAAAGTAATCCTGCAGATCGCGGGCTGATTTTGCATCGTAGCGCGCACGGAGCAGTGCCGCGAGCGCATCATAGACCACAAGGTCTGGGGAAGAGGCAAATGCAGAAGGAAGTTGTTCCAGAGCCATCAGCACCCGTGGCAGCTTTTCCTTTTTTTTCGATTGGGCAATCAGGTGCTGTGCTTGCTGGCGGATATCCGGTTTGACCGGCTCAGCTCCCGAGAGCGGGATGAAGCCCACGTTGATGTCTTCCCCCACCACTTGCGCAAGCAGCACGCTACCGCCGATGAAATTACTCACCCTTGAATCGAAAAGGTTTTCAGATGCAGGCGTCAGTGGCACGAAATCATCGTCAGCTACGGTGCTTTCATCTAACTCTTCCGGCGTGTGCCTGCCCGGCAGAGCAAAGCCACCCTCCTCAGGGTAGATGCGGATGATCTGGCCTGCATCTTTTCGGTCAATATGGCCATCACCATTGCTGTCGCGCGCCACACGCGTCAGGATGATGCTTTCCCCGTCTGGTGCATAGCTGGGGTAAAAATCGAGGGCACGGCCGGAAGTCAAACGGCGTGTCTTGCCAGTGGCGATTTCGACTTCATAGACTGCGCCGAGCGAATTTGGGTCTTCGTAAGAGATATAAACTATGCGCTTGCCATCGGGTGAAAACGAAGGCATCACACCACCGCGCTCAGTGATACGGCGTTTGTCTTGCGGGTTGTCCACTGGCATGATCCAGATATTCTGTAGTGCCCCGGCTCCGGCGCCCAACTCGTCAGCCTTCTGTGGGTCGAGGTCACTACTCCAGGCAATCCACTTGCCGTCGGGCGACCAAGTCGGGTTGGCGTCACGGGCACGGATGCGCTGCTTTTCGCTATTGGTCAAATTTTTTGGCTTGGCCGCAAAAAGGCCCTCTTCGGGTTTACGGTTTTCACGGTAGCGCTCGATGATCTTTGCCGGATTTACCTTGAGCAGCATGATGTCGCCATCTGGATCGAGCTCGTCATCCGTATAGACTAAATATTTGCCGTCTGGGCTGATCGTAGGCTCGCGCTGGTTGGTCACAGTGCTAATGATGGGCACGGGAAAAACATCGCTCAGATCGCGCACATAGATGTCGTAGTTGCCGGCGGCATTCGAAGAGTAGTAAAGATATTTCTGGTCGCGGGAGATCGAGCCGCCATATGATTCCCCGCGTTCGATGGTGATAGGGATCACTCCGCCGTCACCACGCTGGTAGCGATCGGCGTAAACATTCTGGTAGCTGAAGCGTGCTTCTTCGCGCACGCTACGCCCTGCACAATCGAGCGTGGCAAACGCTGCCACCATGGCAGCTGCGACGAACCGCTGTCTGGACCGCAGGATCACTGGATCCGGAATTCCTGTGTCGCTAAGACCTCGCCGCCTGGAGCCAGCACATGCACCCGAAAGCGGCCAGGATGGTCAAAGTTTTCTTTTTGGAATTGCGTGGTGAAATAGCGCCAAGTGGCACGCACGCTACCTTCGATTTGGGCAACTGTTTCCTCTTTCAAAACATTGCCAGGGTCAGCATAGACCTCGGTCAGCCGCGCTATAATCTTGTCGTAGCCCAACCGGCCACCAGACGCAAAAAAGACATAAAGGGTTTTGTTTTTCGGGAAAGTGAGATTGCCGGTATTCAAGTTTTTGACCATCGCTTCTTCGATCGGTGCATTGGAGAGATAGATCGTTGGCTTGCTGCTGCCTGCAAAAAAGGTATAATAGCCCAAAAGCAGGACTAATAGCACCAGGACTACCCATGGCACGAATTTTTTCCAGCGGGGCGGTTCTTCCTCCCCACCAAAGGCAGTGGGTGGCGCCTGCTCGCCCGCAGTCAATCTCTTCAACCGGCTTTCCATCACGTTGCCTGCTTCCCTGTCTGCGTTTTGCTCCGGCAAGCGCTTTTTTTGTTCTTGTTTAGCTTCTTCATGCGTGGCATCATCCTCTGCGGTGGTGTTAGGGTCATCGCTGGCCTGCGCGCGTGCCATGTCGCTGACAAAGTCGCCCAGCGTGTCAGAGGGATTTTTTCCGAGTTGGTCAGCAATTGCCTTGCGAAAAAGTTCTCGCCGCGACTTTTTCACACACGATCTCCGATCAAGACTTCGAGTTCGCCAGCGAGTGCTGCATACGCCTGCGCCACCTTGTTGTGGGGAGCATAGTCATGGATATCCTGTCGTAACAGGTGCGCTTCTTCAACGGCGACTGAGCGCGGGATAGTCGTCTTGAAAAGCGGCAAGATTTTTTCTATCTCAGGCAGCATCGCCTGTGATAGTGTGGTGCGCGCATCGTGCAAAGTCAAAAAACCGCCCGCAATTTTTAGTGTAGCATTGTAGCGGCGATTTACAGTGTCCACAGCGTTGCGGATGGTTTGAATCCCGTCCACAGAAAATTTGGAAATCTGCAATGGAATCAAAAGATAGTCAGCTGCCACCATCGCGTTGATGGTGACAACCGAAAGTGAGGGCGGGCAGTCGAGCAGGATTATGCTGAATTCGCGCCGCAACACCTGCAGCGCATCGCCCAAGCGGAAAAAGCCGTCGAGCGCACCCGAAAGCTGTGGTTCGATTTCGACCAAGTGCAGACTGGCCGGAATGAAAAACAAGTTGGCAAGTGTGGTGGGGAAAAGCAGCTCGCTACGCGGAGGCTGGCCCTGGAACAAACTAAATACCGTGCGCTCAGCCGGGATGTCGCTTGTTCCAAGGACGATTGCTGTGGCGTTGCGCTGCGAGTCGAGGTCGATTAACAATACTCGGCGCGCCGGATTGCGCCGGGCGAGGGCATGCGCCAGCGCCAGCGCAGAGGTCGTCTTGGCCACCCCACCTTTCTGGTTGGTAATAGAAAATACTACCGCCAGATCTTGGCTCCTGCGCTGGCTTTTTCGGTCTTTGGCAGACTATTCCCAGCGGAACTTTTTGGCATCGTTGAGGAAAATTTCCAGTCCCTTGTCGGTGAGTGGGTGCCGCACCAGCTGGTTGAATACACTGAACGGGATGGTGGCGACGTCGGCCCCGACAAGGGCTGCCTGCTTGAGGTGGATGGGATGGCGGATGCTGGCAGCGAGGATTTTGGTCTTGTAGCCATAGTTGTCATAGATGCGGCGGATTTCTTCGATGACATCCATGCCCTCGCTGCTGATGTCGTCGAGCCTACCGATGAATGGTGAGATGTAAGTCGCGCCGGCTTTTGCCGCCAGTAGCGCCTGTGTCGCGCTGAAGCAAAGTGTCACGTTGGTGCGGATGCCTTCGGCGCTGAAGATTTTAACAGCCTTTAGCCCTTCTGGGATCAGCGGCACTTTGATCACCACGTTTTTGGCCAGTGCTGCCAGTTCCCGCCCTTCTTTGAGAATCCCTTCTTTGTCGGTCGCCACCACCTCGGCCGAAACAGGACCTGGTACGATTTCGCAGATTTCTTCTATTACCGTTTTGAACGGCTTTCCGGTCTTTGCCACCAGCGAAGGGTTGGTCGTCACTCCGTCAAGGATGCCGAGTTCTTGTGCCGCCCGGATTTCCGCAATGTCGGCAGTGTCGATGAAGAATTCCATAAGGCCATGTGCTGTATTTTGCCGCCGCGTCAAGAATTTGCAATGGCTGCAAATGTGTGGCCGATTTACCCGAGCTCACGGCGCAATCCCTTTTGACCCTGTGTCTCGAAAAAAGGCTCTGGCACGTGCCACGCCGCACCGACATCCATAAAATCCTGATCATTGGCTCAGGGCCAATTGTCATCGGCCAGGCATGCGAATTTGATTATTCGGGAACGCAGGCGGTCAAGGCGCTCAAAAAAGAAGGTTTCCAAGTCGTGCTGATCAATTCCAACCCGGCGACGATCATGACCGATCCGGAGTTGGCCGACCGCGTCTATATCGAACCGATCACGCTGCCATACCTCACGCGCATTATTGAAGAAGAGCGTCCCGATGCACTTTTGCCGACGGTGGGTGGCCAAACGGCGCTCAACGCCGCCCTGCAGCTGGCAGAAGCTGGTGTGCTTGAAAAATACGGTGTCGAGCTGATCGGGGCCAACGCGGAGGCCATCCGTAAGGCCGAGGACCGCCAGCTTTTCAAACAGGCGATGGAGAAGATCGGTGCTGCGATGCCGCGCTCCGGTGTGGCGCACTCGCTTGAGGAAGCACTAGCACTTTTAGAGACGATCGGCCTGCCGGTTATTTTGCGCCCTTCTTTCACGCTTGGTGGTAGTGGTGGCGGTGTCTGCTACAACCGTGAGGAATTCATCAGCATGGTGAGCCGGGCACTCGCCGAAAGCCCAGCAAACCAGGTTTTGATCGACCAAAGTATTTTGGGCTGGAAAGAATACGAATTGGAGGTGATGCGCGATAAGGCTGACAACGTGGTGATTATTTGCAGTATCGAAAATCTGGATCCGATGGGAGTGCACACGGGCGATTCGATCACCGTGGCCCCACAGCAGACACTGAGCGATGCCGAGTACCAAAACTTGCGCGATCTGGCGATAAAAATCATCCGCGAAATTGGAGTCGAAACGGGCGGTTCCAATATCCAGTTTGCCGTCAACCCCAAGGATGGTCAGGTGATGGTGATCGAAATGAACCCGCGTGTGTCACGCTCCTCGGCACTGGCTTCCAAGGCGACCGGTTTTCCAATCGCCAAGATCGCCGCGCTACTTTCGGTGGGTTATACTCTTGATGAGATCGCCAACGACATCACCAAAAAAACTCCGGCCAGTTTTGAGCCGACGATCGATTATATTGTTACCAAAATCCCGCGTTTTACTTTTGAAAAGTTCCCGGAAACACCACGCGTTTTGGACACCCAAATGCGTTCGGTCGGAGAGGCGATGGCGATTGGCCGCACTTTTCCTGAATCGTTCCAAAAGGCGTTGCGTTCGCTCGAAAACGGGCGCCATGGTTGGGGTGCAGATGGGAATTTGGAGATCGAACTCGAGTTGTTACGGCTGGGCGATGAGGCCACCATCCGCCGCCACCTTTTAGAAAAAATCGCCGTGCCGTCCGACAACCGGATTTTTTACGTGCGTGCTGCGCTCGAGCGTGGTTTCAGCATCGCTGAAATCAACCAACGTTCTAACATCGATCCTTGGTTTTTAGGCCAAATGCAGCGCATTTTGGATTTGGAAAAACAACTGGTTGAAAGCTATCGTAGCGGGCATGACCTGCCGGCTGAGCTTTTATGGGAAGCAAAGCGCATGGGCTTTTCCGACCGCCAGCTGGCGTACCTCAAAAACTATGACTTGGCGCAAAAAACGCTCTATGAATTGGAAAGGCTGGAACCAGGCTCGCTGGCGTACATGGATAAAATGCACCTTTTAGGCCAGGCAATTGCCGAAGATGAGAAAAAAATCACACAATCGCGCATCGCGCAGCAAGTGGTGCCCGTCTATAAACGCGTCGATACCTGTGCGGCTGAGTTTGAATCATTTACCCCTTATATGTATTCGACGTACGAAACCGAAAACGAGGCTGAAGTATCAGAAAAGGAAAAAGTCATCATCCTCGGCGGCGGCCCCAACCGCATCGGCCAGGGAATTGAATTCGACTACTGCTGTTGCCATGCCAGCTATGCGCTGCGCGAGCTGGGTATCGAGAGCATCATGATCAACTCCAATCCGGAGACAGTATCCACAGATTATGATACCTCAGACCGGCTGTATTTTGAACCACTCACCGTGGAAGATGTCCTGCACATTTTTCATGAAGAAAAAAAGAAAGGCAAGCTACGGGGGGTGATCTTGCAATTTGGCGGGCAGACCCCGCTGAAACTCGCAAAGTCTCTCGCCAGCCATGGCATCCCGATTTTAGGCACCAGTGTGGAGAGTATCGAGCGGGCAGAAGACCGCAAACTTTTCAATGAACTGGTCGCCAAGCTCGGTCTGCGCCAGCCACGCGGGCGGATGGCTGCCTCGCTTGAAGAAGCGCTAGCTTCGGCTGCGGAAATTGGTTACCCGGTTTTGGTGCGCCCGTCTTTTGTTTTGGGTGGGCGTGCGATGGCCATTGTGCGCAGCGAAGAGGAGCTACGCCAGTATATGCATAACTGCGTGGAAATCAGCCGCGAGCGGCCAGTGCTCATCGACCAGTTTTTAGAGCATGCGCTGGAGCTGGACGCTGACGCGCTGTGCGATGGCAAGGCGGTTTTTATCGCAGGCATCCTTGAGCACGTCGAGGAAGCAGGCGTACACTCCGGGGATAGTGCCTGCATCCTGCCGCCCAAAAATATCCCGCAGCACCTTTTGGACGAGGTGCGCCGCGCCACCACAGCCATAGCACTTGAACTGCAGGTCAAAGGCTGCCTCAACGTGCAGTTTGCCATTGCCGATGGCCAGCTTTATGTCTTGGAGGTCAACCCACGTGCCTCGCGCACAGTGCCCTTCATCGCCAAAGCGATTGGCCTACCGATAGTGCGCCTGGCGACCAAGATCCTCATGGGCGCAACGCTGCGCGAGTTGGGACTGGAAAAAGAGATCCGCCCGCCGCGCTATTATGTCAAAGAAGTGGTGTTGCCGTTCAAAAAATTTGCTGGGGTGGACACCATCCTGGGTCCAGAAATGAAATCGACGGGAGAGGTGATGGGGATTGGCAAGACGGTGGCCGAGGCATTCCATAAGGCGCAGTTAGCTGCAGGGCAAAAGCTACCTGAAAGCGGCACAATTTTTGTCTCGGTGCGCGATTCGGCCAAAGAACCCCTTTTGGAACCGCTGCGCGCTGCGGCCAATGCTGGCTTCCAGATCTTAGCGACGGAAGGCACCGCGCTTCGCCTGGCTGCCGCTGGCATTCCCGTACGGCGTGTGAACAAGGTGCACGAGGGACGGCCGCATGTCGTGGACAGCATCCGCTCGGGGGAAGTACAGCTCATCATCAACATCCCTACCGATGTCAAGACGCGCAACGATGCGCTGGAGATCCGTCTTGCCGCACTGCAGTACTCGATTCCCTATTTTACCACGGTTGAGGCAGCCCGTGAGGCACTCTATGGCATGGCGGAGATGCAGGGCAAACCCGTGGCCATTTATCCATTGAGGTAGATCAAAAGTTCGACAGCAATCCCCTCATCGGCAATTACAAACTGGTTTTCAACAACTAAAAATTCAGTTGCTGGCGATTCCAGGCGGCGTGCCAAAAGCGTGTGGATTGCCTTGGTTGTGGAATAAAGCTCCGGTGTGGCCGGCTCGACTTTTTTGCCAGTCAAGAATGTCAGGGTGTTCGTGTAGGCACTGCCCAGGATATTGGTGACTTCCAAGAGTGGCCCAGGATCGAATTCCGCTGCCGGGTCAAGTCCTGCTGCTTGGAACAGTAGGCGCACCATCTTTTGTGCTGCCCTTTTTTCCAAAATGAGGTCGATACCTCCCGCCCGTGGTTGCATCGGCAGGTGGATCAGGAGAAGGTTTGCTGCCCGGTCTTTGATCTTTTTGGCGATTTGCTGTATTTTTTCGGGCTTTATCTGCGTGCCACGGCTTTTGCGCAAAGCGATTGTCTCGTTGCTGGTGAGGATGCGGATATTTTCGATTGCGGTATGGTTGCTCTGCGCAATCCATTGGCGTACCAAGTCCTTCTTGCTGAAATCCAACAGGGCCTTGGGCTCGCTGGCAGCGGGCTGTTCTACGGCCAGTGTTGCTGCAGCCTCTTTTGGGGGGCTTTTTTCTCTGGTGGCAACCTGGTGGGACTCGGCATCGGGCTTCTTGTGGGCTGCCATCTCCTGTTTTTCCGCCGCCAAGTTGGCGGCGATGGCTTCTGCGTCCACCACAAACACAATGCTGCCGTCGCCCAAAAGCGATACTCCCGAGAGCCCAGGGATTGGCCTGTAGCTTTCTGCTAGCGATTTGATCACAAGTTCTTTTTTGCCCAAAAGGGCATCAACACCGAGCGCTACATGCCGCCTACGCGTAGTTGCGATCAGTGCGTATTGGTAGTCCCGACTTTCCTCAAGCGGTGGATAGCCCAAAAAGGCATCGAGCCGCACAAAGGGAATGAGCCGATCGCGCCAGCGGACCACTTCACT
This sequence comes from Leptospiraceae bacterium, assembly GCA_025057195.1. Lineage (GTDB taxonomy): Bacteria > Spirochaetota > Leptospiria > Turneriellales > Turneriellaceae > JANWWX01. Next base: position 12,461 of record JANWWX010000015.1, read on the forward strand.
CCCTTCCAGTTGGGCAATGGCTCCAGCCGGCAACTTGAGCACCTCTTCAATGCTATTAAGCGGTAGCGCAAAATGGTCGTTGCGCAGGCCAACTACCAATGCACTGAGGCTGAGCAGGGTCAGAGGTAGTCGCAGTGTGATGCGCGTGCCCTGACCAGGAGTAGTCTCCAATTCCAGTTCGCCGGAAAGTTGGCGTATTGCGTCACGCACAATATCCATGCCATAGCCACGGCCGGAAATTTCATCGGCCACGTCGCGCGTGGAAAAGCCAGGTGTGAAAATAAACTCATGGATTTCCTTTGCGGTCAGGCTCTGCGCGCGCTCTGGGCTAACTAACCCTCGCTCGATGGCGCGCTCCAGGATTTTTTCCGTGTTGAGCCCACGCCCATCATCAGCGATGTGGATGAGCA
>JANWWX010000160.1 GCA_025057195.1 Leptospiraceae bacterium
TGGTATTCAGTAATTGCGATATGAAAGTCAAAATGTGGGGCGTTGCGGGGTATATTTACACAGAATTTTTGCTTTTTTCAACTTCCAAACCACCCAACCCTGCCGGGAAAAAGGCACAAAACGGTAAAAAATAGCAATTCTGGCTTCCTGACTAAGGGTCAGTGTGCCCATGTGGTTTGCACCACCATCTTTGGATGGCTACAATTTGTGAGGGTTTCCTGCATAAATTACGCAGGACAGAATTGCTGTTCCGCTGGGTTTTTGTCTGGGCAGATCTAATATCCGCGGCTATAGTCTATCCGACAAACGCAGGAACTTGGCGTAAAAGCCTGCGGCTATTTACGGTATTCTTTCTCGAAAAGCTCTTTTTCGACGGTGGCGCAGAGGATATGGCCAATGAGGATGTGCGTTTCCTGGATGCGCGGAGTTTCGGTGGACGGCACACAGACACAGTAGTCCACCATCTCTTTCATCTTGCCGCCGGTTTGTCCGGTAAGTCCCACGGTCTTGATGCCCAGCCTCTTTGCGGATTCGAGCGAGCGCAGGATATTCTTAGAATTGCCAGAGGTAGAAATAGCAATATAGACATCGCCGGCGACACCGTTGGCCTCGAGTTGCCGGGCAAACAGGTATTCAAAGCCATAGTCATTGCCGATGGCGGTCAAGGCCGAGGTGTCGGTGGTGATGGCAATTGAGGGGAGCGCGGGGCGGTCAAAATAAAACCGGCTGACGAATTCTGCGGCGATGTGTTGCGCATCGGCGGCACTGCCACCGTTGCCTGCTATTATGGTCTTTTTCCCCGCACGGTAGGCGGCGAGGATTTCCTGCGCAATGCGCTCCAACAAATCCAGGTTTGCCGGGTCTGACAAAAACCGTTCTTTGACCGCAATCGACTCGCGGAGCTGGCTTTCTATGTAATCGCGCATGGTGCATTTCTGCTATGGGAATTATGCTGTCGTCCAAAATCCATCGGGCAGCGGGGCCTCGATTTTGACCTCGCTGCCATCTTCCTCCCGGAAACTGAGCTGGTGGGCGTGCAAAAGCAAGCGCGCATGATTTGGTCCGCCATAGAGGCGATCCCCGACGACTGGCAGGCCAAATTCGCTCAAGTGCACGCGCAGTTGGTGCGTGCGCCCGGTGATGGGAATGCAGTGCACGAGGGCGCGGCCAGCTTTTTTATCCAAGATCCGGAAACGGCTCCAGGCAAAGGAACCCTCGTGGTTTTCGAGACCCAGTTTTTCGGTGGAAGCATAGCGGTTTTTTTTGCGCGCCGCGCGCACCAGTTGGTTTTTGACTTCCCACTGTTCCGGCGGCTCAATGCGGCATTCGACCACCGCAAGGTATTCTTTGTGTATCAAATTCTCTTGAAAAAGCCGTGCGACAAAGCCATTGCGTTCGGGATTGGTGGTAAAGAGGATGCAACCCGAAGTGGCAGCATCAAGCCGGTGGTGGATGCCTGGTTTGTGGCCGAGCCATTTCTCCATCGTGGTTACAAGGTTGAAGCGCGCCTCATCCAGCGTGGGGGTGGTAGGGATGCCTGCAGGTTTGTTGACCACCAAAATCCCGTTGCGGTGGTAAAGGATGCACTGCTGCAGCATCTCAGGAGTAAAAACGGGGGCTTCTCGGCGAGGGTGGTATTCCAAACGTATCAGGCTTTGCTCTGGCAGCGAACGGCCAGCAATCCGGCAGCGCCTACCGTTGACATAGACTGCGCCTTTTACTATCAGCCGGCGGACTTCCGCCCGTGAGATCTTGAAAATTCGTTGCTGCAGTAAGGCATAAAGCACCCGGTCAAGCCTTTGTCCTGCCAGCTCTGATGGGACATGGAAAGTAAAGGTTGGCACTGCGATGTTTAATGGCTACGATTGCGATCTTCGATTTTTGATTTTAATTTTTCGAGAGCTGTCCAATCGACTTTGCCTTCGGGAGTCTGGTGGTATTCGAGCAACGCCGCCACCAGCCGGCCCAGCGCCACACCGGAGCCATTGATGGTATGCACAAATTCGTTTTTGCCAGTAACCGGGTTTTTGTAGCGGATGCGTGCGCGCCGCGCCTGAAAATCCTTGAAATTGGAACAGGAGGAAATTTCAAGCCAACGGCCCAGCCCGGGCATCCACACTTCCAGGTCATAGGTGATGGCAGCGGCAAAGCCCAAATCGCCGGCACATAGGCTGACCACACGATACGTGAGTCCCAAATGCTGCAGCACCGCTTCGGCATCGGCGGTGAGTTTTTCCCATTCTTTTTCAGAATCCTCTGGCCGGGTGAACTTGACCAGCTCCACTTTGTAAAACTGGTGGACACGGATGAGGCCGCGGGTGTCGCGCCCGGCACTGCCGGCCTCGCGGCGGAAGCAAGGGGTGAGCGCAACCAAGGAAAGCGGCAGCATCTCTGCTGGCAGGATTTCATCGGCATAAAGATTGGTCAGCGGTACCTCGGCGGTGGGGATGAGTGATAACCCATCCTTATCCACTCGGTAGTAGTCTTCGGCAAATTTCGGGAATTGCCCAGTGCCAAACATGCACTCGTCACGCACCAGGAGTGGGACGGTGCGCTCGCGATAACCGGCGGCTGTGTGTAGCTCAAGCATGAAATTGGCCAACCACCGCTCCAGCTGTGCTATTTTTTCATTATAGACGTAAAAGCGGGTGCCGGCGATTTTCACCCCACGCGCAAAATCGATCAGCCCCTCGCTTTCGGCAATTTCGTAGTGCGGTTTTGGCGTAAAAGCAAAGTGTGGGATTTCCCCGTGCGTACGCACCACCACGTTGTCGTTGGCATCGCGGCCTGGTGGCACCTTGTCGTCGGGCAAATTGGGCAATTGTTCCAGCAACTTGCGGAATTGCTCCTCCGCTTTCGCTTCGGCGTCCTTGAGCTGGCCAAGGCGATCGGAGACTTCTTTCATTCTGGCACGCAGCGCCTCGAATTCTTCCAGTCGCCCCTGCGTTTTAAGTTCCGCCAATTTTTTGGAGGCGGCGTTGCGCTCCTGTGCCAGGGCCTCGGTTTCATGGATCAACGCAAGGCGCTGCTTTGCCGCTGCCGCAAGTTCCTCGCCAGATACGCTGTCGCCGCGCCGGCGCAAGCCCTCGACGATGCGGGCAATGCCCTCAGCGCTGCGCAAAAGCTGCGGATCGATCATGAGTTAGCAAGAATTTCTGCCACAGGGCGAAAACTTTTTAGATTGTGGCTAAGAGTGCGGAATGTCTGTGCCAAGTCCTCGAGTTCTTCCTTGTAACCCAAAGCATCGAGTTCGCGGATGATGCGGACAAAATCGGTGCTGCGGTCCAGGTCGGCCACCCTACCCTGCACCACCACCGGCACACCGGCCCGTTTTAACGCTCGGATCTGGTCATGCCCTGTGTGGTGTGTTGCCCAGCGGATGTGCGCAAAAATCTCTGGGCTAAAGTGCTGCTTTGCCACCGAAAGGAATGCATAGCCACCGTCGCGCGCCAAAGTGATGACACTCTGCGGTGCCAGAGCAATGGCCTGCGCAAAAATATCTTTGGGTAGCGCTGGGATGTCTGCTCCCCAAAAACACACGAGCTCGTTTTTGCGCAACACGTGTTCCGCAGCTGCCGCCAGCCGTGTGCC
>JANWWX010000161.1 GCA_025057195.1 Leptospiraceae bacterium
AGGTAGATCACGGTCGCTCCGGGATGGTGCTCCAAATATTCGAGACCGCGTACGTGGGCGTCGGCCAGATCGCTGACATGGATGTAGTCGCGCACTGCAGTGCCGTCGCGGCCAGGGATGTCATAGTCGTTGCCGAAAACGCGCAAGGTGCCACCGGTGAGGATTGCGCGCAGCAAGTTTGGGATGAGGTGTGTTTCAGGCTCATGCCATTCGCCAATTCCGGCATCGGCTTCTGCACCGGCAGCATTAAAATAGCGAAAGATGACACAGTCCATCTCGCCAATTTTCGCCATATCGGTGAGCACGATTTCGAGCATGCGCTTGGAATGCGCATAGGGATTGATGGGGGCGATTGTGTCTTCTTCGGTGAGCGCGCGTGGGGTGGTCAAAACCCCATATACAGCGCAAGTGGAAGAGAGGACAAAGCGGCGTACGCCAGCTTCGCGCAATGCCGCAATGAGCCGGATGCCAGAAGCCACGTTGTTATGGTAATAGAGCGCGGGCTGGTGGACCGAATCGCCGACATTGATGAAAGAGGCAAAGTGCATTGCCGCACGAATTTGGTAGCGCTTGGCGGTGGCGATGACAAGTTCGGTGTCACCCACATCGCCTTCGGCAAGCGGAAAGCCTGCGGCGAATTCGCGGTGGCCAGTGCTGAAGTTGTCTAAAATGACTGGCAAATAGCCACTACGCTGGAGTGCGCGCACCGCATGCGCACCAATATAGCCCGCCCCACCGGTAACGAGGACTGCCCCTTTTTCTGCCATCAGCCCGCCACTGCAATACCGCCGACAAGCAGGTCGGGAACCCGCACACTGCTGAACTGGTCGTTATATTCTGAGGAAACCGCTTCTAGATTTTTCAGGATGTCAAAGAAATTGCTATTGAGCGTGATCCTGTCCACGGGTTGCACCATGTTGCCGTTGCGGTATAAAAATCCTTGGGCTCCGATCGAAAATTCGCCAGAAACCGCCGAGCAGCCGGAGGCACCTTCTAACTTGTCGATGACGAGAATCTCGCCTGCAGAAAGCAGCTCGCTGCGGGTCTTTGTTCCTGGCGGCACAACCAAGTTGTGGAAAGTGGTGCCTGCTTTGCCGGAAATGCCGCGCACACCGTGTCCAGTAGGTCTGGTGTGCTCGCGGGCAGCCGATTCCAAATTATAAAGGAATCTCTGGAAAATGCCGTTTTCGACCACCAAGACATCTTGGGTCAACACTCCCTCGCCATCTAGCGCACAACTTCCACGCAAGCCAGGATCGCGCGCAATCGCAGCAACCGATAAAACTTCCGAGGCGATGCGGCTACCGACTAATCCAGCAAGCCGCGACAGTCCTTTTTGTGCCATCTCCGCAAAAAATACCTGTTGGTACAAGGCAAAAATCTGTCCGCTGATCTCGTGGCCAAAAAGCACGGTGTAGTGGCCGGATTTAATGGGACTGGCCCCCAGTTTGGCCACGGCGCGCTCGGCAGCCTTTTTGACTAAAGGCAAAGATTTTAGCTCAGAGAAGCGCACGCGGCTATTGCCGGCATAGCCGAATTTATTTTGCCCATTTTCTGTCGCCACGGCAGCGCAGTAAGCACCAAAAATTTGTTCCTTTTGCTGGTAGAAAATACCATTCGAATTCCAAAAATAGGCGGTTGTGCTGTTGCGGCTTGCCCCACAGTAGGGCACATTGCTGATATGCGGATCGGCCTGGCGGAGCTCGGTTTCTATCTTGAGGGCAAAATCGCACAACGTGGCAAAATTGGTCTTTTCGAATTCCTCACTTTCTAAATCAAAACTTTCCACTTGTTCTTCTGGTTTTGTGGGCAGGACGATCTCGGTGGCGTCGGTGAGTTCGGCATGCGCGCAGGCATCAGCGAGGCATTGCCGCAAAGCCTCGGGCGTAAAGCGCTCGGTAAAAGCACTGCCTGGACGGTTTTGTACAAACACGCGCACCGATACGGCAGCCGAACGCATGAGCTCGCTACTTTCAATCCTGCCGGAATAGACCTCAACCCTTTCGCCAAAAGTATCGTAGCCGACGATGTCGAATTGCGTGATGCCTTTTTTTGTGGCTTCATTCGCTAAAAACTCAATTGCCTGTTGCGTATTCATGGCCACGCTAAAGCAATATGTTATCTTCCGCCAACAAGGATGGAATCGACCTTAATGCTCGGCTGCCCGACAGTGACGGGGATAGCCCCCGAACCTGCCATGCAGGTGCCCGCAGCCAACTCAAGATCTTTGCCCACCATGGAAATTAAGGGCAGGATCTCATGGCCTTTGCCGATGAGCGTTGCGCCCCGCACCGGTTCCGCAATTTTCCCTTTGCGGATACGGTAGCCTTCTTCCACAGCAAAATTGAACTCTCCCGTCGCTGGATTCACCGAACCACCGCCCATTTTGGGAGCATAGAGCCCATCGTCGATACTGGCTAACATTTCTTCAAGGGTGCTATTTCCCGCCGCAATATAGGTATTGCGCATGCGGGCAACCGGAGCGTATTTATAAGACTCACGCCGAGCAGAGGCCGTGCGCCGCACACCGCATTCCATAGCACCAATGCGGTCTGCTAGGAAATTGCGCAGGATGCCATTTTCAATCAAGACAGTTTTTTCGGTAGGCATGCCCTCATCGTCGATGGCAAGCGAACCCCAACTAGCTGGGATCGTGCCGTCGTCGATGGCAGTGAGCACGGGCTGCGCAATCTGTTCACCCAATTTGCCCGCAAAAGGTGTGGCTTTGCGGCGCAGTGCTTCGGTTTCGAGTGGATGGCCGCAGGCTTCATGGAAAATCACCCCGCCAAAACCATTGCCCAAGATTACCGGCATCTTTTTGCCCTCGATGTAACCGGCAGTGAGCATGCGCAGGGCACGTTCGGCTGCAGTGCGCACCAGCGCTTCGATATCCAGTTCCTCAAAAAATTCAAAACCGCGCAGCGCCCCGGGGGATTCGGTGGCCACAAAGCGCTCCCCGTTTTTTTCGGCAGCCACCGTCACGCTGAAGCGCACGCGCGTGCGGGTATCGGTCACATAAAGCCCTTCGCTATTGGCGATGGTGATAGTTTTGGTCGAATCGAATAGCGATGCGGAAACCTGTGCGATATGGGGAGAAACAGCATAACCAGCAGCATCGGCACGCTTTAAGAAAGGCAATTTGGCTATCTGGCCTTTTTCGTTGGGGGCGTGGCGCACTTCCGCAATTGGCGGTGCGCTGGCAAGCGGCTGGAGCAATACACCGTGCTTTTGGGGCTTCCTGCCCTGGCGCCAAGATAGGAGTGCACGCAACAGCGCCATCAAACCATCGCGGCTTTCATCGCCGGTATAACCATAAACAACGTCGCAGCCAAAAACGAGGCGGAGGCCAATGCCAAATTCGATACCGGCACTGGCTGTTTCAATTTTTCGGTCGCGCAGCGACAAAACTGCGTTGCGGGTTTCTTCTTCGTAGAGATCCGCAAAGTCGGCGCCTGCAGCAAGCGCGGCATCGAGCACGGCAGCGGCGTCTTCTGGTCTCATCAGCAGCCGTAATGGAGGATATAACCAAATCTGGGTTGGTAGCAGTGATTGGCGCAATTGTCAGGAATGCAGCTCG
>JANWWX010000162.1 GCA_025057195.1 Leptospiraceae bacterium
AAGTTAACCATAAGCTGGCTGAAGTTATGGTTTGTGCGTCCTCACGCACGATTCTTGTATGTCAAACAACTAATCGCATATAAGGGAGCAAATTAGGCTGTCAACAATTTTTTTATTTTTCGCAACATCCCAGTTTTTGCCCAAAATGGGGGTGCGTGAATTTTTAACATAGGATATTTAAAATTAAACGAAGTTAATGGACGCGAAACTACATGTTCAGGTTCAAAACGCTTTTGAACGCAAAAATAGCACCAAAAATCAGGGGGTCCGTGAGAAAAAGATTATTCGATGAAGTTATCTATTACTCCCTTTTCTTTTCCCAGTATTTCTCGGTTTAGCCAGTTGCCATCTTGTAAAGTGTAGATAATGACACTGTCCTCACCACTCAAGAGCATTTCTGCTTTTTTTTTGAGAATCTCTAAATCCCGCTCGCTCAATTCGCCCTCAAAAACAGAATTTTGCACCCAGTGCAAGTACTGCCGGCATAGTTTGAGCATTTTATTAACCCTCTTCACTTCGACATCGTAAACCAAGACTACGTACATATCACCATCGGATCCTGAAGCCTTCAAATGGCCTTTCCCCTCGAAGGTGGGCCACCAATTTGTGGCACTCATCAGTTAAAAGTTGGCGGTAACTGCGATTTTGCTCGCCGTCATTTATTTTAATAGTCATTTTCAACCTCTCATCGAATGCGCGCGTAAATACCTTTCTTCCAGACTCGCTTAAATAACACAAATCCGGTTCTTTGAAAAAGTGTGTATCGTTGACCATCTTGCGGTTGACAAGCCAAATCACCAAGCGGTCTACCAATAGCGGTTTGAAAATCTCTGCCAAATCCAGCGCTAAAGAAACTCTGCGTAGCGATGGCTCGTGTAAGAACCCTACAGTAGGATTAAGTGGGGTTTCGTGGATCGAAGACATCAGCCGTGCATAAAGCAAGGCATTGCCATAGGAGATCATCGCGTTGACTTCATTTTCTGGCGGCTGCATGCTACGCCCGTTCATTTTATAACCATCTAAAATGTCATCCAAGGCAGTGTAATAAAGTCGCCGCAAAGCGCCTTCATTGCCCATCAGAGTCGGGATATCCCGAGATTGCAAGATCCTTTCGCGCTGTGCTTTGCCTTCCTCATAAAAATCTCGTACCCTGCCATGGCTTGCAAAACGAGCTAATGTCCTCAGCAGATTGTAAGAAGATGCAGCCAAAATTTCTCGCGCAATGGCCAACCGCTTTTCCGGGTCAAGGTAGTGCTCGACTTGCGCCACCACTGTCTCTCCAGCAAGCACATAATCGCGTGCCATAAAAGAACCGAGATATGAACCATACCAGTTAAAAAAATGGCAATTTATGGAATGTTTGCTTAAAAGTCCCAACGCTTGGGTGTTGAGATCTGTTTGGCTAAAGAAAAATATATCACGTACCCAACTTACTGGGATATGAACACCTGCTTTTCTGGAAAATAACTCCCCGTCCGGAGCTGGATCTTCGGTCTTGTATGCGTAATACAAGCTATTATCTTTTTTACGCAAAGTCCCGGCGCGGAAAATGTAAAAACTATTTTTCACATCCCTAAAACCCTCGCACAGCCAAAGCCCATCGAACATTTGCTGCCAAAACCAGCATAGTAGCCAAAGCGTAAAAGCTCCGCTGTCCCCAATAACTCAAAGCAAAACATGAAACCACGGATTTTTATGCCCTGCACCGCAATCAGCTTTGAACGCTGCTCCCCTAAAAGCCGCCACAGCAGAAAGCCTGTGTTAGTGACCCCTGATTTCTGTGCGCGCCGCTTGAGGTTTTGCGTGAAAAGTTCGCTGTAGCCAGAATCGCAGGGAGAGAGGTATTCATCGCTGCCACCATTTTTCCTGACGATGACCACCGGTGAAAGTGTCTGAAAACACATGCGCGCGCTGAAGTCGGGGCTATCTTCCTCTGTTATGGATTCAACCTCCAATTTAAGCCTCCCTGCATCCAAAGTGACAACACCAGTGCGTTGCAGGCCATGCCAAAAATGCCGCCCTACTACATTGTCATAAAAACTGACACGCCATAGTATTTCTGGCTCAACCAAAAGCAGGCCCTCTGGTCGCGGCTGTGCATGGCGCAGTTCAGGCAGCGCAAAAGTAAAATTCTTGCCGTGTGTCTGGTTGTGCAAGTGGTATGCAAATTCCGGTGAGGACAGCCGCACCATCCGATAAATAAACGAAGAGAGGTGGTAGTTTTGGTTGTAGGGGAAAAGGCTGCCAGGCCGACCCTTCAAAAGGATGTGCAGGCGCAGGGCCACCGCTACTGCGTGCTAAACCAACCGTAACCCACTGAAGTCTTGGCGCCAAAGCCCGACTGTTGGATCGCCTCTTCCAACAGCGCAGTGGCCGCCTCAAAAACTTTCTGTCTGTGCCACTTCCCAGAATTGATGGCAGAATCACCGTGGCGCTTTGCCACAGCGATACTAAAGCAGAATTTGGTATCTTTCTCCACCGTGATGAATGACACTGGGATGGGGTCATAGTAATCTCCTGGTGGTTTTCGCTCTTGATACCAGGGGGCATAGTGCGGAGTCATGACGTCGAGCTTCAGTGACAGTTGTTGCACCGGCAAGACGTCGAAAAACCAGATGCGACCCGCCGCAGCCTCTTCATCGCCACCGGAACCAAAAATTGCCGTAAAGCCAGCATCCTTGAGGGCATCCTCTTCGCTGTTACCAAAATAGCGCTCAATGGTGAAACTACGCACTGCGCCTTTGAAGCCAGAACCTGGCAAATACGGCACACCATAGACATGGTGGAGTGATAGGCCTGTCTCAAAGACGCTCTCGATACCAAGCCCCGGCACAAACCGCCACAGCAACTTTGCCTCGCGGTGGCTTGCGACAAAGCCATGCTGGCAGAGATCGTCAATGGCTGCACGCTGTTCTTCCGCTGGTTCAAACGCACGGCCGGAAAAGCGAAACCCAGCGCAATTGCGTAAATGCGTGGAATTGGCAGTTTTATTTTCAGCTGGGTCGCGGTAAGCACCAATTTTATGGAGCATTAGCGCAAAGTTTTCGATTTTGGTGAAAGAAAGTTCGCGGGTATCTTTCGGCAAGTAATTGGGTTGGTTCGCAGCCTGTGACTGCTGGATTTTCTGCTCACGCGGATTTTGTGGCCGCCCCTTGTCCCGCGGATTCTGCGGCATCAGTCCTCCCGGATTTCTGCCTCGGCGAAACGCTTGGCCCAATGCAGGTAATCCATCACCGCCTGTGTTAACCGACGGTAGGCATCAGAGTCCAGTTGGATCGCATCCTGCAAGATGTCCCCTTTAATGTAACCCTCATGCTTAGCAAGGTGGCTGATATTGTCAAAAATTTGCTGGAAGTCTTTTTCTTTTGCCTTGGCCTTGACAAAAGCCATCGTCTGTATCAGGCCATTGGTGTGGATAATCTGCGGCAGTTTTTTAATATGCTGCTTATACTCTTTTTTATAGGGCTGGGTGCTGGCCTGCTGGACGTGCTTGAAGGCAACCTTCGCTCTTTCGCTGATCATGCGCCACCTCCGACCATCGCTGTGCGCAAAAGTCCCTTACCAA
>JANWWX010000163.1 GCA_025057195.1 Leptospiraceae bacterium
AATAACCCTCGCTAAAAAGGATGCCCTAAAAGTAGAGCAATTCTTCCTGCAATCCGGTGCCACCAGCAGCTACGAGCTGCTCTACCAAGAGGGGAAATCGAATCTCACTGAGGATAGCACGCGCTTGTTTTTTTTCTTCTTACCCGATTTTCCGGCAAAAGCATTTGTCCCGATGGCCTTAGGCTTTTTAGGAGTTTCCGACGCACAGTTTGCGCTCAGCGAGGTTAGTTACAATGACTACTTGCAAGAATTCGAACGCAGCTTCCGCGCATTCGCACTCACTAAAAAAACCGTGCTGGTGCCACCGTGGGATGCGGATAACCCGCTAATTACGCCAAAGCAAAAGCGGCTGTGGTTGGTGCCTGGGATGGCGTTCGGCACAGGCCGCCATGCCACAACACAGCTCATGGTCCAATTTATAGAAAAGACGGTGCGCCCAGAAGATACGGTGATCGATTTGGGCTGTGGTTCGGGGATTTTAGCTTTGGCAGCGCTGGTGTGGGGTTGCCGCCGCGCATTCGGTATTGATATTGAAGAGCTTGCCGTGGGCTCTGCGCAGCAGAACTACCAGCTCAATAAAACCCAAAATCCAGATCTAGGAGAGGCATATTTTATCCAAGGCGATTTTTCTGCCCTCGACAGCATCAAGACACCCGCACAGCACACGGTCTTTTTGGCCAATTTGTTACCAGCAATTTTTTACAATAACCAGAGGGCGCTCAAAACGGCATTGTCAAGTTGCCGCAGCTGGGCCCTTTCGGGGATTCCACAAAGCGAACAGGCGGCATTTTCCCATTTCCTAAAACAAACCACCAAAACTCCCTTTGCCGTGCGCAAAAAAGCAGGCTGGCTGGTATTTTATGCCACCAACTTCGCCATGCCAGGGAATTTCACAGGATCGCGCCGATAGCCGAGGATCTCGTTGAGGTTCTTGTAGCGGTTGAGCCCGATGCTGATTTCGATGTCCTCACCGGTGAACTGCGCGGGGTGTTCATAGCCGGCTGCGTGGGCAAGCTGCAACAATTCCTTGCGGAAGCCGCGGATGTAGCGTGCCGTCCTCAGCGTTTTATCTTTAACATCCAGCCCGCGCTGTAGCCACCAGTTTTGCGTCGCCACTCCTGAGGGGCAAAAGCCAGTGTGGCATTTTTGCGCTTGGATGCAGCCAATGGCCAGCATCGCCTCGCGCGCCACGTTGATGAGATCACAGCCCATTGCCAGCGCCACCACAGCGCGATCGGGAAAGCCTAATTTGCCCGAACCGACAAAGGCAATACGGCTTGTGAGTTTTGCCTTTTGGAAAATTTGGTAAACCCTGGCAAAGCCGACCTTGAATGGCAGCGCAACATGGTCGGCAAAGGTCAGTGGCGCAGCACCCGTTCCGCCTTCGGCACCATCGATGACGATGAAATCCGGACCCTTTTTGCTCTGCTGCATGCGCTCGGCCAGCTCATGCCAGAAGCGCAGCTCGCCTACCGCACTCTTGATCCCAACAGGTAAGCCCGTGGCGGCAGCGATCCGCTCAATAAAACGGATCATCTCATCGACTGTCGAAAATTCGGCGTGGTGGTTTGGTGAAATGCAGTCTTTGCCCTTTGGCACACCGCGGATTTCGGCAATCTCCGCTGTGACCTTGGCCGCCGGCAGGATGCCTCCCTTGCCCGGTTTTGCCCCCTGTGAGAGCTTGATCTCAATCATCCGGATCTGCGGGTACTGGTCTGTTTTTTCGACGACCTTCTCGAGGCGGAAGCCATGTTCGTCGCGCGCCCCAAAATAGCCCGTGCCAATTTGCCAGACAACATCGGCACCACTGGCGTGGTATTTGGAGAAACCACCCTCACCGGTGTTATGCCAACAGCGCGCCAGTTTGGCTCCTTCGTTGAGTGCCCGCACCGCACGGTCGCCGAGTGAACCGAACGACATTCCCGAAATGTTGACAATCGACGGTGGCCGCCATGCCCTTGGTCGGTTGCGCCACTCACCAATCACTTTCAAACAGGGAATCGCCGTTGGATCGTCGTGGATAACCACTGCCTTGTCTTCCGGGAAAGGGAATACCGCATGCTTGATGATGGGATAGCCAACTTCATATAGTTGCTCGGTCGTGCCAAAACCAAAATTGTTATTTTGTGCCTTGGCCGTGGCATAGACCCAACGCCGTTCGGCACGGTTGAATGGCATTTCTTCTTTGTCGTTGGCAACCCAATATTGCCGGAGTTCGGGCCCAATCAATTCCAATAGATAGCGCAGGTGGCCGACCACCGGGAAATTGTGCATGATGGTGTGTTTTCGCTGCACAATGTCATGGATGGCAACTGCGACAAGGAACGCAAAGACCCCGATAAAAAACGACCACACAGGATGCCGCTCAATAAATTGCAGGATTTCCATACCCGCAGTTTAGAGCTTCATGCAGCGCTGCAAGTTTTTTAGTCCAAAACCGGCAGCCAAACCTTATGCACGACGATATTTTTCAGCCGATCCATTTCCGAAAGCGCCTTGGTGAAAAGGCTTTGCTGGGCGCGGTGGGTCTGGATCACAACGTCCACTTCACCGGCTGTGGCTGCCGAATGGTCCTGGTGCACCGAGGCAATTGAGAGCGCGTTGTTGCTCAAGATCTGCGCTATTGCTGCCAACACCCCCGGCTGGTCATAGACCCTCAGGCGGAGATAAAAAGCCGACATCGTCTCAGCAATATCCGAAAGGGGTAAATAGCCCTCACCGCGCAGGTGGACTGAAACGGCCTGCCCCAACTTCAGGTGCATCAGGTCGCTAAAGACCGAAAAAGCAGTGGGGAATTTTCCTGCCCCTTTGCCCATGAAAAGGTGTTCTCCAGAATACTCTGCGTTGAGCACGACCGCATTGTTCTCGTATTCTATATCGTAAAGAGGATGGCTTTCGCCGACCAGCGCTGGGGTGACTGAAAGGTAATGCTGGCTATTTTCAGCCCGGTAAGTTGCGACCAGGCGGATGCGGTTGTGGAAACGCTCGGCCCATTCCACCTCCTGCGCGCTAATCTCGGTAATCCCGCGCACAGGAATATTTTTTGCCTCCACCCACTGGCCAGTCACCAGCGAAACGAGCAGTGCCAGCTTTTGTTGTGCATCGTGGCCACCGACATCGAGTGAGGGATCCGCCTCCGCGATCCCTGCCTGTTGTGCGGCAGCTAACGCATCCCGGTAGTCCAAACGTTCCTTGCGCATGCGGGTGAGGATGTAGTTCGTCGTGCCATTGATGATACCGGTTAGGCGGTGGATTTTGTCGTGGCAGAAGATAGTCTCAATACTGCGCACAATCGGGATCGCACCCGCAATTGCTGCCTCAAAACAAAGGAAGCGGTTGTTGCGCCGAGCGAGATCAAAAAGGGCATAACCGTGTTCCGCCAAAAGGGCCTTGTTGGCAGTGACCACGTTCTTCCCCGATTGCAGTGCGGTGCGCACCACGTAGAGCGCATCGTCCACCCCGCCCATCAACTCCACAACCGTTTCAATTTCAGGATCGTGCAGCACACTGTCCTTGTCAGCCGTTGCCGGAATGT
>JANWWX010000164.1 GCA_025057195.1 Leptospiraceae bacterium
CCCGAAGATTTGCGGGAGTACATGCCTTTTGCAGGTTAACCGAAACCGCACTGCAGGCAAGGGCACAGGTAGCTATTGGGTCTTTTGCAGCGATGGGGGGAATCATGGTAAGTAGTATGCCCAAAGCCCTCTTCAATGAACACTCTAGCCAACTATGTTTCTAAATAACCATGGCTTGGGTACTTACCAATGGCACATGCCTACAGATTTCTTTACACGCTGGGGGACTAAAGTAGTGTAGCTGGCAGGGCGAATGCGCAAGGTACCCCTCACAGCCCGCCTCAGCCTGCTGCTCTTCTTGTTGATTTTAATTAACACACTGATTTTTTGGTTAGCCATTGGTTCCAACCAAATGCGGCTTTTGGCAGAGAATGCGTCGCTCCATGTCCACCGTCTTGTGACTGAACTTGACCAAAGATTGCAGCTCGCACTCCTGGCTGAACCCCGGCGGCGGAATCCACCCTTCTACCGCACCGAAGAGGCACGTAGGCTACTGCATGCAATTTTCACAGACCTGCCTAAAAGCAGCAGTGAGCGTCTTACCGAATATAGCATTATTTCTGACCAAAACACAGTCTATCTCAGTTGGCCGACAGAACATGGCCAGTTAGGACCGGAAGAGCTGCAGGATCTCCTGCGTGCTTTGCGCAGGCGTGAGCTCAGCAATGAGCGCTTTTATGCCGCACCCGATGTGCTCCACTACCGGCTGGCAGTGTATTTGCCATTTTTGCAAGGAGCGAATGAATCATTGCTAATCCGCGCGGTCTTTGAGCTATCCAATATCCAACAAGAATTTGGCCGACTCATGCGCTTGGGACTTTTGGTGATCGCTCTTTTGCTTGCGGTACAGATCGTATTTGGCGCCATTATTTATCAGCAACTCATTAAACCACTGCGTGCCCTCAAAAAGGCGGCCACGATCACAGGCCAAGGTGAGTTTTACCAAATCGTGGGTTATGATAAAAGGCAGGATGAGATTGGCACCTTGATCGCAGCGTTCAATAAAATGTCGGCCGATATTCGTGACCAAAAAGAGACCATTCGCCGCAATTATGAGGAAATCAAGCGGCGTGACGAGATCATGCAACACGAACTGATGATTGCGGAACAGATCCAAAAAAGCATTTTCCCCAAAACAGAATTTCCGCATCCTTTGGCCATCACCCACCAACCGCTCTATGCCGTCTCAGGTGATTTTTATGATATTTATACACTGAAAGATGGCAGCACGGCCTACCTGGTCTGCGATGCCTCAGGGCATGGTGTGCCAGCGGCGCTCTTGACGATGCTGGCGAAATCGGCGTTTAACACCCTTGCCCAACAGTTTAGCGATCCCGGGGAAATCCTAACTGAGGCCAACCGCCATTTGGCGACCTCGCTTGAGCTGACAGGACAATACCTCACTGCTTTTTTAGTAAAAATCTATCCTGACAAAATCGCCTTTTGTAATGCCACACATCCCGAGCCGCTGCTATTGCTAACTGATGGCACGATCAAATCCTTGCCGGCCACGGGTTTTTATGTCGGGATGCTGGCAGAGCCACCGTTTCCATTCGAAACTGCGGTTGCGGGGATATTGCCTGGCAGCAAATTGCTGGTTTTTAGCGATGGTATCACCGAGGCGCGCTCTGTGGCTGGCGAAATCTATGGTGCAAACCGGCTCAAAGAGGTTGCGATACAACATGCCCACAAAGACGCTGGAGCGCTACACGAGGCAATCCTCAAAAACTGGCAAGAATTCACTGCCGGCTGTCCCATTGAGGATGATGTGACACTACTGGTGATCTCGCTGTGATGCGTTGGAAAAGTCGACTGCAGCAGTCTGGATTCTTACCCCTGTTAGCCATAGGGGCGGTAGTCGCGCTGCTGGCGGCAGAGCTGATGCGCACCGTGGTGCACCTGCGCATTGCCGAGCTGCGCACCAGTTTGCGCACAGCCGCAGAGACCCCAGAAGTGCTCCGCAACTTGTCACTACTGGCAAGGTTGGCGCTCATCCGCGAGCGTGCCTTTGCCCCTGCCGCTGCCGAAAGCACAGCGCAGTATCGGCGCGAAGCAGAGGCGGTGTTGCTGGCGTTGCGCACCACGGAACGCCGTTCTGACTGGCAGGCTTCTCCCTTGCAAAATTTTGCCATACCGCTACTCAACGGCATCAACCGCATTTTAGGTTTGCCGCGGCTTCAAAGCCAGACAATACCGGAAGACGAGCTTGTGTTGGATTTGGCCTTTCGCAACGAGTCATTGCGTGAATACGGACAGGCGGTTGCTTTATATTCCCTCTTTCTTGATCGCTATACATACACGGCAGATGCCCGCGACTTTGCCTTGCTGCACCGTGGCTTTTGTTACGCCATGCTCAACCAGTGGGAACAAGCGATTGCCGATTTTAGCCAGGCCGAGAAAAGCAGTAACGAGCAGACAGCTGCGGTCGCGGCTAAATTTGTTATGTTCTTGCGGGATTTGAGCGCACGCATCCGCAAAATCGAGGCAGAAAGCGACCCTGCTCGGCGCGGTGAGCTTTATTACCAAGCCGCTATTTATTACAAGGCTTTAGAAAATTTTGCGCTGGTGGCTGAAGAAAAGCGCTCGCTCCAAATGCGTTTCATGATGGCACGCAGCTTGGAAGAAACCGGACAAAAAGAAAAGGCGCTTTCCCTCTATCGGGAACTCATCGCACGGGCACCGGCATCAACCTATGCCCGGCAAGCCAACCGCCGGCTCTATCTCATCGGAACCTTTTGGGGGACTGACGAGGAATTGGCCAAGGAAGCGCGCAACAATTCAGAGAAGATCCTGAACGACAAAGAATTTCTGAAGTCGGTTAGCCATTTGGAACAATCGGCAGTGGAACTCCACCGCAAAGAAAACCTCGTGGAGAAAATGCATCGGCAAGAGATAGCCGCTTTAGAAAAAAGATTGGCTACAGTGCCTGCACAACCAGAAAAAAAATTGCCTGCTGAAAAAAATACCACCCTGCCAACGCAAGAGAAGAAAATAGAGAACGCTGTGAAAAATACCACCTTGCCACTGCAAAAAAATAAAGTGGAGAACGCCGAAAAAAAGCCAGCAGATACTTTTCCAAAATCACCCCAAAGCACAAGTCCTCCAAAGGCGGCTGAAAACGAGAGCGTGGTGAAGGCACCACCCACCATGGCCCGCGTGCCTGATCTGCGCCAGGAAAAAATCGCCAAAAACAACGAAGCGCTGCCACCTGAGCAAAAGACCGAAATCATCCGCAACCAAAAGCAATTGGTGGACCGGATTACCATGTCTGACGGCAATGTCTTTTATGGTGTTATTTATAAGGAAGATGAAAATAAAATCTGGCTTTACTCAACGCTGGGGAATTTAGAGCTACCAAAAAACGAAATTGAACGCCGTGACCGCATTCCAGGCAACAAGGCATTTGAATAGCGCTCCAGCTTGGATATTACTGCTATTTGTTATGAGGACAGCAACTGCCATGGCCGTGGGCG
>JANWWX010000165.1 GCA_025057195.1 Leptospiraceae bacterium
GATAGCAAACATAAAAAAATCTTGTGCCATGCCGTGCCGCCTGCTCTTTGTGCTAGCATTCTCCCTCACCCCGCTGGCCGCGCTTGAGGTATTCCTCAACCGCCCTTTCGCTTCGTCCGAAACACCGCAGGCGACGTTCTATGCCTCCAGCGAAGGGACACTTTTTATCCGGATTTACCAAATCCGCGACCTCGAGGGCTTTCTCAAAAACCAGGGCAATGCGCACACCGCCAGCGAAAAGAACACCCGGCTGATGCAGCCTGGCTATTTTCTATGGCGTAGCGCTGTCGAAAATCTGGAATTTGCGCTCTACCAATTGGCGCGCCGCTACATGCGCTCCGACTACCGGGAAAAACTGCGCAATGCGCTGGGACTCGAAAGATATGCCTTTCCCTTCCGTGACCGGTTTCCCGAATTCAACCTCTTTGCCCCGCTGCCATATCCTGTAGTCAAAGAAGACTCGATTCCTGTGCGCACGCGGCACTGGCGCGCCATCCGCCACAATTTGCCACAACTTTCGCCGGGATTTTACTTGCTGGAAGTCTCGCAGGGCCGCCACATTGCACACGCCCCCCTTGTCATCTCCGACATCATCATGGTCTGCAAAAGTTCTGCCCACAACGTGCTCGTTTATGCCATCGACCGGCGCACGGGTAAGCCACTCGACAAGGGCACCGTCACCGCCTATAGCCGCCGCGAAAACCACCATGAAAAAAGGGCGAGTTTCACCCTCAAAGATGGCATCGCCTATACTGAAGAGACGGGCTTTTTTGAAAAAGCAGAAAACACGCTTTTTGTTTTAGAAAGTGGGCCGCACATTGCTTTCAGCGACGTCTATGCCATCGAAGGTACGCGCCGCAAATTTTATTCTGCGATCTATACCGATAGGCCAATTTACCGCAGCGGGGATGCGGTCGAGGTGCGCGCGGTCTTCGTGCGCCGCCAGGCAAACGCCGTGCGCGGCAAGGCCAAATACCGCATCAATAATCCGCAGGGGGAAATGGTGCATTCGGGAGAGGGCATGCTCTCCGCTGCAGGGAGTATCCATTTTCGTTTTGCCACCACCCGCCTTGCGCCGGGACATTACACCATCCAGATGGAACTGGACGGCGAAAAGCATTATGGCAGCTTTGTGATTGAGCAATACAAAAAGCCCGAAACACGTGCTCTTTTGGAAACTGCAAAAACCACACTCCTTGCCGGCGAAGACATCGAACTAAACCTGAAAGCAGCATATTATTCTGGCGAGCCATTGGCGTCGGCACCAGCAGAAATCACTGTCGAACGTGCACGCATAGAATACCCATGGTGGTATGGTCTTGGTTGGGATGATTATTACCGCGAAAGCGACTACACGCCGTGGGAGGCAGTTAAAGATTTTTCAGTGACTCTCGACGCACAGGGAGCTGCCAAAATCCGCATAGCCACGGACAGCAAGGCGAGTTCGGATTTTCATTACCGCGTGCGCGCGCAGGTCAAGGCGACAAACCGTGAGGAGACGAGCGCCACTCTCCGCTTACGGGTCTACCGTGCGCCGCTGCGTTTGCGGTTGAGCCAGGAGCAGTGGTATTTTGCGACCAATTCCCCCATCCGCTTCCGGATCACCGCCAGCGACATTTTCAGTGAAAATCCGTTTGTGGCCACCTGCACCGTGGTGCTCTACCGCCAGGAATGGAAAAATAAGTCTTGGCAAGAAAGCAAAGTCGCAGAGCTTTCGCTCAAAACCAATGCCGAGGGCGTCGCAGACGGCGAATTTACGCCACAGCCTGCGGGCTACTATGTCCTGCGTGTGTCTGCAGTGCATGCTGGGCGTACCACTAGCGAGGAACTTTCGACCTATGTCTTTTCGGATTCGCTGGTGGATGCGCCAGTGGAAAAGAGTATTACTGTCACCCCGCAAAAGAAAAAGTACCGCATTGCAGAAATGGCGGAATTCGCCATCCGCATCCCTGCGCCGCAAAAACTCCCAGTTTTGATCACACTCGAAAATGACCGCATCCGTAGCTTCCGCCTGCTTTATCCAGAAAATAATTCGTTTAGCCATAAAGTAGAACTCAGAGCAGAACTTGCCCCAAATTTTACGCTCACTGCGACCGCGGTCGATCCGCAATCACCGGGCTATTACACCGGCAGCAGTGAGTTGGTCCTGCCACCAGAGCAACGGCTTTTGCGGCTTGAGCTGACCTGTGACCGCAGCCGCTACCGTCCAGGCGAGGAGGCGCACGTTGTGGTCAAAACTACCGACCATGCCGGCCGCCCAGTGAGTGCGGAATTTTCGCTCGGCGTGGTCGATGAGGCGATCTATGCGCTGCGCGAGGATAGCTTGCAGTCGCTTTTTCTCACGCTCAACCCACGGCTACCACACGCCGTGGTCAGTACCAGCTCGCTGCAGTTCAGCTTTTACGGATACGGCGCGGAACGTAGCCTTTATGCCCTTTACCGTGCGCAGCGCGAGGCCGCCGCCATGGCAAAAGGGTCGCGCGAGGTGCGGGTACGCCGTGACTTCCGTGACACTGCGTACTTTGCCTCCGGTAAAACGGGTGAAGATGGCCTTGCCCACATTGCGATCCGGCTGCCGGATAACCTGACAGAATGGCGGCTGACCGCGCATGCGCACACCAGTGCCGGACTTTCTGGTAGCGAACGCACGCGCATCACCGTGGCCAAGGACTTTGCGCTTCGCCTGGCATTGCCGCGTTTCCTGCGCGAGCGCGATGTGGCCAAGCTGCGCTTGCTGGTATCGAACCAGCTTGCAGAGCCACAAACTGCCAGCCTCGAAAGCCGGCTTACGGGACTGAAAGTAGAAGAGCCAGTCCCCCAAAGCATCACGGTGCCAGCCAAAAGCGAGCGATTTTGGGATTTTACGGTGTCGGTGCCGCGCTATCCTGAAACGGGTGAGGCCGTATTTTCTTTCACCGCACGCGGACAAAAAGAAAGCGATGCGCTCGAAGTGCGGCTTCCGGTCTTACCTTTTGGCGTGGAAAACTATACCGTAGCCACACAAATTTTTACAGAGGACCAAAAAGAATGGAGCACCACACTCCAACTTGCGCGCGACGCGCGCAGCGGCATCGGTGAGCTGCGGCTTTCAGTACTGCCCGGTGTCGTTCCAGCAATCCTTGAAAGCCTGCCCTATCTCATCCAATACCCTTATGGCTGTGTCGAGCAGACGCTGGCGACTTTCCTGCCGGCAGTCTGGGCCAATGACGCCGCGCAGAAATTGGGACTCGCCCTGCCGGTGAAAAAAGAAGAACTCAAAAACATCCAACAACGGGCACTCGAAAAGCTCTATGGCTACCAACACGCTGATGGCGGCTGGGGTTGGTGGAGCGACGATCCCACCGACACCTACATGACTGCTTATACACTGTGGGGGCTGAGCGAGGCGCAAAAGGCCGGAATTGCTGTTGATAAAAAGGCATTACAACGTGGGCAAAAATACCTCCTCAAAGAATTGCCCAAGTT
>JANWWX010000166.1 GCA_025057195.1 Leptospiraceae bacterium
ACAAAAAGAAGGCACATGCCAAGATGATGGCAAAAATGAGCATTGGCCGCAGGATGCGCCGGAAGGAGCGTCCCGCGGCGAGGATGACACTGATTTCAAAGTTGCGGTTAAAGTGGGAAATAGTGAAGGCAATGGCGAAAACCAGCGACGGCGGCACAATGTAGGGCACGTAAGCCGGCATCACAGTAGCATAGTATTTGACCAGGAGCATGGTGCCGTGTTTATTCTGTTCAAAATCCCGCAGCGAATCGAGTATCTTGACGATGGTACCTAAGCCAAAGAGGAGAACCAAGGTGGTTGTGAACACAGCCAGAAATTTACGGAATATGTAGCGGTCGAGGATGTCCATGGGTTGTCGTCTGAAGCGGAGGAGCATAAGTGGGCATCAGCTCGGCAACCGCAATCCCAAGCACAGTTGTTGTAAGCACCCATAAAATGGAAAAAAAATACCCAGACACATCGGGCTAAAGTGATATGTAAAACTTTAAAAAAACCCTTCAGAGAAAAATTTCTCAAAAAATATGAAAAAATTCCGCGATTTTTGGGTATATAATATATAGAGGGACTATGAACGAAAAACGCAAAACCAGTATCTCGCTGCCGGCGCCGGCGGAGGGTCTTTGCCATAAACACTACAGTTTTGTTATGGCAAACTTAGCATTCTATTTGCGTTACCTGCGCCGGCACACGCCGTCACGGCAAAAACTGCGCACACACAACGATGGCAGCGACGGCATCACCATTGTACAAGTGTACTGGGATATGGAAACCTACGGTTCGCTACATACTCTCGCGTTTTCATTGCGCTGGTCGGTGTCGCATCTTATATTCGTGATGCTATGCTTGGCTGAAGAGGGGATCGTGCCAGGGGCGGAGCATCTGGAAGCTGAGGACCGGGGAATGTTTTTCAGTAATTACGGCATGAAAATCAAAATGTGGGGCACTGAGGGGTATATTTACACCGAATTTTTACGATTTTCCTCATCAAAACCTCCCTCCGCCGCCACAGCAGGCAACGCGAGGCGATAGAAATCGGGATTTTGCCTCTGGATGGTAACACAGCAATTGGTGTCTGGTGACTCTTAAATTTTAAATAACCAAGGTTGGTACTGACTGTGCCTAGGCAGTTTTTAGCACTGCGACAAGATTTCACCTACCATCACACTGCTTTTGGTAATAATCCCAAATTTGTGGGTAGCGGCGGGCGATTTCTGCCTGCATGCCACGGCACAGTCGGTATTGGCCACGCGCTACCTTTTCAAACCACGCATAATAGTTGTCATAAAGGATCCGCTGGCAGCGCGCGGGTGCTCCCTGCGCCACGAGCTGGCGCGGGCTTGTGGGACCAAACCGGCTGAGCAAAGCAGCGACATGGATGGCTGCTTCAAGATATGCGGTCTCGAGTTTTCGCCCACGGCTGCCACCGGTATTCTGCGCGATGTGCCGGCCGTGGAATTCGGCCAAAAGCCTGCGGCGCAACCGGGTATTTAGGCGTGCGTGGAACTCTGCCGGCTCGACCAGGCAGCGGACCTCTGTCCCCTGGATAAGCAAAAGCCCCAACTGGAGCCGGCGCACCAGGCTTTTCATCATCTGCCAGTGCGCAGGCTTTTGCCTTGTTGGCTTTGGGATAGCAGCATAGACGTGGGGCGTGATTGCAAGCCGGCGCACCGCTTGGTAAAGCAGGCGGGTGCTGAAATTGTTTTTAAGTTCCGCGATGGCGATTTCCTCCCCGCGCACTGCGACGAGGTCGCAGCCAAGCACTTCGCCTTTGACCACAAACCCCTGCGCGGTGAAATACTCCGCAACTGCGGGATATAGCCCTGTTTCGCGCATGCTAAAACTGCGCATCGATGCCCACCAAGATTGAGAACGCCTGGTAAAAAAGCCCACCCTCGCTCCTGCGGCTACCATAAAACACATTCGCCAGCAACTGCAAATCGAGATAGTCATTGAAATGCCAGACGAGCTCTCCTGAAGCGATGCCAGAACCATCCGCCACATGCACCAGTGCAAAGACGGCAGCTTCCCACCGGCGCAGGCCCAAGAATTCTGGGTCGGCGAGGCGGCTGAAGGCATAGTGCTGGCCGAACGATAAAAAGCTATAGTGCAAATTGGCAGCTAAAAGGAAAAGTTGGTATGGATTTCCTGCAGGCAAAAGAAAACTGCTTTCGCGGAAACGGCCATTGGCCAGTTCCAGCCCTTGGTAAAAAGTGTTACGTTCGGCTGCAGAGTAGCCCTCACCGTGGTAGTAGTATTCCACCGCCAAGTTGAGTTTATTTTCAAACGTGTATTGCCCACCCAAAAGGACCCGCGCAAACCAGCTTTGCTCGGAACGCTGCGTGAAATCATAAAGCGCTGGTTGCAGCAAGGTATTGCCGAAATAAATATCTTCGCTGCGCTGGCGCGGCAAAAGCACGGCACTGCCCCGCTGCGCACGCGCTTCCGCATGGAGCTCGAGTGCCTCGCCAAAAACTTTGGTCAAAGCAAAACCCAAGTGGTGCCGCTCGCGGTAAAAATAGTGCAACGCCAAGTCATACCCTAAAACCAGCTGGTGGACTTTGGCCCAGTAGGCCTCGGTGCGGTTAAACTGTGTCAGGCGGTCGATTTCGCTGCGCAGCCGTGCATTTTCGGCGGTGGAAGGAGCCAATGCCGGCGCATACATAAACGAGGTGCCGCCATTTTTCCACAAATACTCAGCGCGCACCAGCCAACTGCCCTCGCGGTTGCGCAGCCGGAAGCGGTTGTCAAAGTTGGCACCGGGCAGGGCAGAGGGGTTGGCCATGAAATCCACCGGGTTGCGCGAATAGCCGACGCCGTCTATCAGGTTACGCCGGCCAATACTCAAAAGCCAGTTTTGTGTCGGGCGCAAATTGAAATAAAGTTCTTTGACAAAGTTACGGAAATCCTGCAAAAGGGGTTTAGCCAACGTGGGGTGGTTGCCCTCGTGCTGCAAATAGACGAAGGTGTCGGCAAAGACAAGTTCCAAAACGGGATTGATGCCACTACCGCCGATGAGCGGGACTTTGGCATCGGCACTGGCTAAAACGCGGTTTTGCCAACGCGGCAGGCCCAAAATGTCATCGGGGTTGAGCAGGCTATCCTTGCGGCTCTGCGCATAGTTGGGTTCTTCGCGCAACCAGAAATCCCACTGCGTGCGGAAGCGTGGTTCTTCCTCTGCCTCCTGCGCACGGCGTGCAGTGGCCAAAAATAGAACTGCCAGGGCAGTTGCGAAAAACCGCAGCACTAACGCAGGTCCGGCAATGCTGACTGCTGGAACAGGCTATCCGGAAAGGTGGTGGTGGCCATTGAGGTGTAGCGGATTTCACTTTTCCAGTCGGGCTTGATGCCGTCGGTGATCTGCACCACGGTCGGGCGCAGCATGCCAGCAACATTTTTGTAACCAGTGTAGGTGGCGTACTTGAGGGGTTTGCCAGAGATCGCAA
>JANWWX010000167.1 GCA_025057195.1 Leptospiraceae bacterium
ACCACCTGCCATAATGGCCCGCTTCTTGGCGGTAATAGCTACCGCAAGATGGGGCAGGCAAATCCGTATGAAAATACAAAAGACCTGGGGCGCTACGAAGTCACTAAAAAAGAGGAAGATAAGTATATCTTCAAGGTGCCTTCGCTGCGCAATGTTGCGCTGACCGAGCCCTATTTCCACGATGGCGGTGCTGCAACGCTGAACGAGGCAGTGGCCAAGATGGCATATTTGCAGCTTGGCAAACAGCTCTCAGAACAGGATGTCAACGCGATCGTCGCGTTCCTCAAAACCCTGACCGATAAATCACGGCTTTAAACTGCAGGGGCTTTGCCCCTGCGTTTTTGATAAAACTTTCACAAAATCAGTCCTTTCGCCGAAAATTTTAATAATGGTTTCTTCACCGCGCAAGCCACAAAAACTATGGGAACAAGCACTTACTTATACACTTTATACAATCTTGCTTTTAGCGGCCAACGCGATCCTGGCGGCCACACCGGAAGTCGAAGATAGCTACCGCGAGGCGTTAGCCTTATTTGAGCGGCGCGATCTTGTCTCCACCCAAAAAGCCATCACACTGCTTGAGAATATTTTGAAAATACGCCCGGACCACACCGCAACACAGGCATTGACCAGCTTTGCTTACGCGCACGAAGCGCACTTGCTGCAACAACTGCAACTGCCGGCCAGCGACTACCTCAATTCCGCCGCAGCCTTTGCCCGTGTCGCACAAAGCAAAGAGCCAGGGAATCCTTTTGCACTCAAGGCAGAAATTGTGTTGCATTTAATTGCTGGCCGCAAGCAGGAGGCACAAACACTATTGGCGCAACGCCCGCTCAAAAAAGAACAGGATGCCGATTTCTGTTATTTCCATGCCGCCACCAGTGATGGGCAAATGGCACAGCAGGCTTTGGCCAAGGCCCTTGCACTCAAACCCAATCACGTCTGGATCTATTCCGACATGGCAATGCGCGCCCTGCGGCAAAAAAACACCGCGCTTGCAGAAAAATGGATCCAGGCTCTGGAAAAAAATGCCCCCGCAACTGCCGATGCTGACCTGCTGCGGGCCATGCTCGCCACCGAGCAAAAAAAGCGCAGCGAGGCTAAAAAATACTGGAGCGCATTCTTACAGAAGCTCTCCGATCCGGCGACCCAGCATTTAATGGAGGCGTTCCAAAAAAAGCAGCACTCACCTTAAGGGCAAACGGTTGCGCTCGCTGGCTGGTGCAGCGAGGAGTGCCCGCAAAAGCGCCAATCGGCCACAATCGTCCAGCGTCAGCCGCCGCTCCCAACTTTCGTGCAGCGCTTCGCCAGCGAAGTTAATAGGTGGGCAACTACCGCGTTGCGCAAGTGCCTGTGCGAATGGCTCAGCAATAGGGTAGGGCAAAACCTGCCAGCGCAAGTCGAGGTACAAATGGGCAAGCTCGTGGCGCAGCAAGTCCAGGTCGCGGCGGCGCAGTACAATGCGCAAATGGCGGCGATCCAACGCTGAATCCATCTTGGCCCCACCTGCGACTTCGTGGAAGTACTCATTGCCTTGGCAAATTGCAATGCTCTCCGGAAAGGGCAACGCGCCCATTCGTTGGCCATATTCCTGCCAGATGGCGAGTGCTTGTCGGTCGCTATGCAAAGGCCTGCAGTCCGCATAGACAGCACAAAGCAGGCTAAATTTCATAGCGATTGCGCGTTTCGCAGTTCGGGCAAACAATCGTCACCTCGCCTTTGACCCGGGAATTGCCACCTTTATCAATGAATCGCCCGGTGGCGGTGAACTGGAAGTCGAGTCCCTCAGGGTGGTAGTGTCCCTTGCCGTATTTAGCAGTTCCCTCCATAATATAACCGCAGGCATGGCATTTGACCTTGAGCCGAATCTTTTCTGCCATATTTAATTACTGAAAAAGATTTTATAGGGCGCAGCGGACATCTCTTCCAGCCGCTGGTTGGCAAACTTGGCATGGTCCAACATCAAGAGATAGAAGGTTTCCTCATGCAGAAGGCGCGAACTGAAGCTTTCGCTGTCATAAGCCACGCTTTTTTCCAGCTTGGCCACGGCACTTTTGAGTTTTGGCAAACTCCGGTTGAGGTCATAGACCAGGCTTTCACTGACATTGTTAATCTTTTCCAGCATTTCATAAAGATTTTGGCTTGTGCTATTGACAACTGTGAAAAAGCGATTCATCGCACCAGTGGCGTTGCGCACCAAATTACGCGCCGCATAGCGCTGGGTATATGGTAGCCTCCGCACGCCGGCGATGGTTTGGCGCAATTGCTGCAGTTTTTTCTCCAAAATGCTAAGGTTACCACCTTCGGATTTTATTGCGTCGTAGTATTGTTGGAAAAGGATTGAGGAATTGACAATCTTTTCGAGCGGCATTTCTTTGCCAGTAGAGCGATAGGTCTCTTGCACACCGCGGGGCACAATTTCAATGTTGATGAATTTCGTGCCAAAATAACCCCACGAGCTGAGCGAGGCGCGGCTGCCAAAAACTGGGATGCCAAAATCCTCGCGGATCTTGGCGACAATCTTATGGCCGGACATATCGGAGACAATATAAAGCACTTCGCCGATCTCAAGCGCTCCCTGATAGCGCACCTTGGTGCCGGGGCGGATGTCTTCGATAAACGGCGCAAAAAAAACCATTTGGTAATAGCCCAAAGAGCGGATGAGCGAACGCGTCCCGAAATAGCCTAAAAATAGCACAAAGAACATGAGCACGGAAAAACCTAAGAGCATGGCCGTGCGGTTCGGCCGCCGGATGCTATCCCAAAAGAGCAACCACTCAGCGAGCGAGGCCTTTTTTTCCACTTTTGCGCTCATACTCTGCAAGGAGTGCCGGCACGCGCAGCGCCACCTGCGAGCCGGTCTTATTTTTTTCATAACAGAGCAAGAGAATTTTTCGCTGTGATGGCCTATGTTCCAAATGCACCAACACGATGCCATAGGGCTTGCTGCCGCTCTGCACCGTGCCGGTTTTCCCCCAAAGCAAGTGGAACTGCGGGGTTTTTTCCAGCGCGCGGCAAAAGTCGGCGAGTGTGCCCCGGCAAATTCCCGCCAATGCCTGCAGGATGTGTGCTGCGGGCGAATTGGGCGTTCCGGCAGCGTGCATCAGCTCCAAATACATCCTGAGCAAGCGCTCGGGCTCGATGCCACCTGCAAGGTCAAAGCCATAAACATTTACCGCTTTGCGGATCGCAAGCCGCGCTGGCCAATCGAAGCGCTGCCTGAGCCAGTTTTCGTAGTCCGCAAGCCTTCGCCCAGAGAAAAGCGAAAGGTAAAAATAATTGCAGCTGTGGATGAGCGCTGCGGCAAAATCCACTTCGCCGTGCCCCTGCGGCGTCCAGCAACGCAAGTTT
>JANWWX010000168.1 GCA_025057195.1 Leptospiraceae bacterium
AGCCTGAAAAAAGCGGGTCTGGTGCGCAAAAGCGCTTTAGCCTGGAAATTATTGGGAAAGACCAGTGGTACAACTCCATCTCTTCAAGGAAGAAAAATAGTGGCCAACGCCGCCAGCGCTTCTGCGCGTAAGCTGGTCGAGGCTGCCGGCGCCACGTTGGAATTGATCCCGCCTGGGGTCAAGGCAGCTAAGGCTGTGGCAAAAAGTCCATGATCCGCGCGTTAGTTACTATCTTCACGGTTCCGGAGCTGCGCAAAAGGATCCTTTTTACCCTCGGCATGCTTTTTATTTTCCGCATCGGTGCGCACATCACCGTGCCCGGTCTTGACTATAAAGTTTTGCAGGACTATTTCAGCCGTGTGCAAGGCGGCAACCTCACCGACTATATCGACCTCTTTGCGGGTGGCGCGTTCAAACGGCTTTCGGTCTTTGCGCTCGGCATCATGCCCTATATTTCTGCCTCGATTATCATGCAAATCCTGATGGTGGCCGTGCCCTCGCTGCAGCGCCTAGCTAAAGAAGGAGAATTTGGCCGGCGCAAGATCAACCAGTACACCCGCTACGGCACGGTACTTTTATGTGCGCTGCAGGCTTATGGCATCACGGTCTATATTTCTTCTCTCCATGCGGAGGCATACCAGAATGGCAAGGGCATGCTCATTACGGGCGGACCAGGGTTCGGCTTTACCGCGCTGACCATCCTCACCATCACCGCCGGCACCATCCTACTCATGTGGATGGGCGAGCTCATGACCGAGCGTGGCATCGGCAATGGCACCTCGCTCATCATCTTCGCGGGGATCATCGCTGGCGCGCCAGCGGCACTGGCGCAATTCCTCACCGATATTAAAAATAACCAGGCGGACGCCGTGCTGGCGCTGATCTTACTCGTGCTTTTCATCGCAATGATCGGCTTTTCGATCCTGCTCAGCGAAGGCCAGCGCAAGATCCCGCTGCAGTACGGCAAAAGGATTGTCGGCCGGCGCATGGTGCAGGCAGCAAGCCAGACCTTACCGATCAAGGTCAATGCTGCTAACGTGATGCCCATCATCTTTGCCTCCTCGCTCATGATCTTCCCCTCACAGATTGCAAGCTACTTTGGGGTGCGCTACCAAGGCTTCGCCGAGGCAATCCAACGCTATTTGGCCCCGGGCACCATCACGTATTTTATTATTTACATCGTGCTTATTATCTTCTTCGCTTATTTTTATACCACAGTGCTTTATAACCCAAAAGAAATTGCCGAGGCGCTCAAAAAAAATGGTGGCTATATCCCCGGAGTGCGGCCGGGAGCACACACCGAAGAGACGCTCGAGCGGATCCTCAACCGCATCACGCTTTCGGGTGCTATTTTTCTCTCTTTTATCGCTATCGCGCCTGACATTTTCATCAAGCTCTGGAATTTGGAAAAATACTCACAGCTGATCCACCTCTTTGGTGGTACGTCGCTTTTGATCACGGTTGGCGTTGCGCTCGACACGCTCAAGCAAATCGAAAGCCAGCTGATCATGCGCCATTACGATGGCTTCCTGGACCGCAGCAAAAAGGCCGCCGGCCGTCCGCGGGTGCTACGCTGATGCAGCTCATCTTCCTCGGGGCACCCGGTGCCGGCAAGGGCACGCAGGCAAAAATTTTTCTCGAGCGCACGGGATTGGTGCAGATTTCCACCGGCGAGATCCTGCGCAACGCGGTGGCAGCAGGGACAGAGTTGGGCAAGAAAGCCAAAGAGTTCATGGACAAGGGAGAACTCGTTCCCGACGCCGTGGTCATCGGCATCATCGAGCAGCGCATCCGCGAGCCCGACTGCGCCAAAGGCTTCATTCTCGATGGCTTCCCGCGCACCATTGAACAGGCACAGGCACTCGATTCCATCTTAGCTAAGCTTGGGCTAGCGCTCGACCATGTCGTCAATTTTGAAGTGCCTGAAGAAGAGCTTGTGCGCCGGCTTTTGGGGCGCGCGGCAGAAGAAGGCCGCTCTGACGACAACCCGGATTCGATCCGCAAACGGCTCGAAGTTTTCCACGAAAAAACCAAGCCACTCATTGACTATTACGAGAAAAAAGGCAAGCTGCGCCACGTCAGCGGGGTTGGCAGCACCACCGAGATCGCTGAACGGGTAAAGGCTGTGGTGGGGGTATGATTGGCAGTCCATATCTACACCAGCAAAGAAGTGGCTAAAATCATGGAAGCGGGCATGATTGCATTTGAAACACACATGCGCCTGCGAGAGTATATCCGTCCCGGTGTGAGCACTGCGGAGTTGGATGAAATAGCCAGAGAATTTATCTACTCACGCCGTGCCATTCCGGCATTTTTGGGGCTCTACAATTTCCCGGCCAGCATCTGCACGTGTGTCAACGATGCCGTCGTGCATGGCTTGCCCAACCGCAAAACGATTTTACGCCCTGGCGACATTATTAGTATTGACCTCGGTGTCGGCTATAATGGCTATTATGCCGATACTGCTTGGACCTGGCCGGTCGGTGAGGTTTCTGCCGAAGCGCGGAAGCTAATCACGGTAACCCAGCAGTGCTTGTTCAAGGGCATTGCAGAGGCAAGGGTAGAAAACCGAATCGGCGCGATTGGCGAAGCGGTGCAAAAGCATGCCGAAGCCAATGGCTTCAGCGTTGTGCGCCAGCTGGTCGGCCACGGAATCGGAAGGTCCATCCATGAAGAGCCGCAAGTGCCAAACTATGGCCGGCGCAAGGATGGGATCAAAATCCGTGCAGGCATGGTGCTGGCGATTGAACCAATGGTTAACGCTGGCACGCACGATGTCTATACCGATTCCGACCAGTGGACGGTGCGCACCAAAGATGGCAAATGGAGTGCGCATTTTGAGCATACCGTTGCGATAACAAGCCAAGGTCCAGTGATCTGCACCCTGCCTAAGGGTGCCAATGTGAATGTGTTCCAGTTGATGGGGCTGGAGGTTGCAGGAGTGAACCAATGAAGGTGAGGGCATCGGTCAGAAAAATTTGCCCGCAATGCAAAATTATCCGCCGTGCTGGTGTGGTCCGGGTGATCTGCAAGGCCAACCCACGGCATAAACAGCGGCAGAGGTAGCATGGCGCGCATTGAGGGTATTGATCTTCCCAACCAGAAGCGTGTGGTCATTGGCCTGACCTATATCTATGGCATTGGGCGCAAAAGCGCTCACGACATTGTCGCCAAAGCAGGGATTCCGCTCTCCAAGCGCGTGCACGAGCTCACCGAGGAGGAGATCGGCAGGCTCAAAAATATCATCGCGGCAGAATACGTTGTGGAGGGTGCGCTCCGCTCCAAAGTGCAGCTGGACATCAAACGCCT
>JANWWX010000169.1 GCA_025057195.1 Leptospiraceae bacterium
ATTTTACCAATTCCTGCTGCCGTCGCTATTGATAGAGGCGATTTTTTAGGCGCCACCGCTACCAAAGGCTATTTGTAGTAGCAGTCCCAAAGGCTCAAGGCTGTCAAGTTCTTTGGCATTTGTGCGAGCGAGGATGCTGGTTCAGCGCAGCAAAAATTCGAGCAATGCCTTCTGCACGTGTAGGCGGTTTTCGGCCTGGTCAAAGATTTTGGCATTGGGGGAATCAAAGACGTCTGCGGTGATTTCCTCACCTTTGCGTGCCGGCAAGCAGTGCAAAACCAATGCAGATGGCTTTGCCAATTGCAACAATTTTGTGTTGAGTTGGTATGGTGCCAGCAACGTGTGGCGGCGCTCTGCATCGTGCTCCTGTCCCATCGACACCCAGACATCGGTGTAAAGCACGTCGGCATCTTCGACAGCCTCTGCGGCGTCCTGCGTGATGGTGACCTGTGCGCCCAACCTTGCGGCAATGGTCAAAACCTCCCCGTTCGGTAAAAATTCGGCGGGGGTGGCGATGGTGATCAGGCATCCGTAATGCGCGGAGCCGAGGATCAAAGAATGCGCCACGTTGGACGAACCGTCTCCCAGAAAAACCAGCTTGGCCCCTGGGGCGATGCCGTTTTCATAAAGTGTCATGTAATCCGCCAGAGCTTGGCAAGGGTGGAATCGGTCCGAAAGCCCGTTGATCACGGGGATGCCGGCATAGTTCGCCATCGCCTCGAGGGTGGCATGGTTTTTTACGCGTGCCATGATCGCATGCACATAGCGGCCGAGCACGCGCGCGGTATCGGCGATGTCTTCACCGCGCACCAGTTGCAAATCGTTTTGGTTGAGAAAAATGGGTTGGCCGCCTAGCTGCCAGACAGCAACTTCAAACGAAATGCGGGTGCGTGTCGAGGGCTTCTCAAAAAAAAGCGCTACCGATTTGCCTGAAAGCGGCTTGCCCCAGCGCTGTGGGTTTTTTTTTCCAGCGACCGCCCGCCGGATGAGTTGGTGGAATTCCTCGCGGGAAAGCGACGACAGGCTCAAAAAACTGCGTGGCATCAAGTGTCTTCAGACTTGCTTACTTTACGGATATAGGCGTCGTAGTCGAGTTCTTTAAGCCGTGCCAAGGCTTTATTTAATTTTTCACGGCTTCGGCTGCGCCCCACGGTCACCAGATAATAGGCACCTCGCTTTTCGCTTTTTGCCTTGATGCCCTCTTCGCGCAGGCGTGCCACCAGCTTTTCTGCCTCGTGCATGCGGCGGAACGCCGCCACCTGGATCGTGTAGTGTGGGGTGTGGTATGTTTGTCCACTAATTTCGGGTTCGTCTTGCGCTTTCATCCGTTTCAGAGTTTTTTTAGGTTTTACGATAGCAAGTGCAGGCTTTGCCTTTGAAGCAACTTTGGGGGGTCCCTGCACTAAAGGATCCTCGCGCAATGGGATTTCGGAGGCAGTTGTGCTTGGTTCCACAGCGGGTGGTTTTTCGTTTTTTATTTCCGGCTTTATTTCGGCCATGGGCTTTGTTTCGGGAACTGTGGGGGCAAAGCCCATCTGGGCTGGTGTTAGTTCAGACTCCTTCGTATTTTGCAACGCGCTGCGCTCGCCCTGCGCGCGGCCGAGGGACATGCCCAGGAAAAGCGCAAGACCCAACACGGCAAATAGGGCACCGGCGAGGATCACGATGCGCCGCAGGTCCAAGTTTACAACATAAAACTGCTTCATAGTCCCCTGAGTTTTTGGTATAACTGGGAAACCTCCGCACGCAGGTCGTCGAGGCTTCCCGTGTTATTGATTATATAGTCGGCGAGTTCGCGTTTTTTTTCAATGGAAATTTGGCTGCGCAGCCGTTGCCGGATTTCCTCGGCCGTGATCTTCTCACCCCGTTCCGCAGCACGTGCCAGCACGCGTGCGATGCATACCTCCTCTGGAGCATAGACCACGATTGTGGCTTTGAGTTTTTTTTCTAAGCCAGTTTCAAAAAGCAGCGGCACATCATAGATGATGACTTTCTCCTCGGGATCGCGAACTGCCAACAGCCGGTTGGCAAATTCCCGCTGGATAACAGGGTGCATGATGCTATTGAGTAGGCGCACCCGCTCGTCATGGCCAAAAGTGAGCTGTGCCAGTAGTGCCCGGTTCAGCTCTCCTGCAGAGTCAAAAAGAGGCTCTTGGGTGAAAACGCTAAACGCCGCGACGAGTTTTGCCTTGAGTTGGGTGTACCAGGCAGAGCGTGGGTCAATGACAGAGCGCGCAATCTCGTCAGCGTCGAAGACCACCGCGCCTTGTTCACGGAAAAAGTTTGCAGCTGCCGACTTTCCGCTACCCATGATTCCGGTGAGACCATAGACACTTGCGTATGGGTTTTCCATCGTGCCAATGTTCTTAAACCAAACATTCCTTAAAGAATTTGTCGCAATTGCCTGCGCAAAACGATCTCCGGAATTTGGGCCTTGTTGATAACTTCCGTTAATCTTCTGCTCCACAATGGTAATTTTCGAGCGACATTGCCATAAGGCACCCAACGTTGGAGCAACCTGAGATAGATTTCTGCCGATTTTGAATCAGCAAACAATTTATAGTCAAACTTGGGCATCGCCGGGCTTATGTATCCGGGATAATAAAATAAATGCCCTTGCGCGATCGAATAACGGATAGTCTCCAGATACAATAACTTACCCGGGCTGATCTTGGCATAGTGCGGGTCGTAGATGTGCAGGATGCCAGCTGTGCTTTTGGCCCCCTGATCGAAATAGGCCACAGCCACAAGGTGCTTACCATCACGGACTTCGATCCGCCACGAGTCAAAAGTATTACCTGCCTCCTCATCCAGCAGGTATTTCCAAATCGAGGAAGAAATCCTGTGGCTAATCGCATTCCGATAGCGGCGGTAGAGGGACTCGATCTCGCGGGTGATGGCAAAAGGCAGGACTTCGCTTTTGAGAGTACGGCAACGCCGCCAGATGCGCCGCGCCGAGCGAGAGGGTTGAAAATCCGCAAGCCGGATGCGTAGCCAAAATACCGGGACCAGTGTGCCCTCATGGCTGACCAGATCCGTCGTGCTCAGGCGTTGCCCAATGCGGTACCAACCCGCTGCCAGGTAGCGGTCGAGCTGCTCACCTTTGATCTGGTTGGGGAATATGGTGTCGTAATAGATCATCCCGCAAACCTGTAGCTTAGAGTCGGTTCACCAAGTCAACTGGTTATGGAAAAAGGCTATAAGTAACCACCCAACCAATGGTATAAAAAACATCGCAACACACAGGGCTAGAGTGCTATGTAAAAACCCAAAAAGTCACTGTCAGAAAAATTTTTCTGAAAA
>JANWWX010000016.1 GCA_025057195.1 Leptospiraceae bacterium
ACGCAGCAGCAAGTTCGACTGTGATACGTAACACAATAAAACCTACAAAAAAGACTAGGCTTTGGAATCCGATTTCAAAGCCGACACTCCCGGGCGGATAGCGGAGCAAGCCTAAGACATAGCCGATTAATGTTGGACCTGCAATCAGGAAGCGCTCCAATTCAGGCCTGAACTTCTGCCATGTGGCCGCAAGCTGCGGGAATTTTTGTGGTAAACCACGGCAAGATTGCAGTAGCTGGTGGAATTTCTGCCGCATCATTTTCCTGCACAAATGGGCGCAGCCTCCCCCCACAGGGCAGCACAGAGCACGGAGGCGCCTGCCATCTTGTCCATTTGCTGGAAACCAGGCTTTAGGAGGGCACATAGCCCGTACACGCTTTATGGGCCTTTGCACTTGCTGGGTTGACTTTGAATTTAGAATTCCACGTGCGCTCCCTACTTTGGCCTTTTTTGTTCTGCCTTGCGCTTTTTGTTTTGTATCGGGCCTTTGTGGTGCTGGCCGCTCCTACAGGCAAAATCCCACTTGGCGTGGCGCTGTGGGCTTTCGTCGCCGACGTGTTGTGGAGTGGCCTCTTTGTAGCCCTTTTTGCGTTGCTGGCTAAAAACCGGACGGGAAAAATTTTAAGAATTTTTTTGGCTTCATGCCTGGTGCTATTTTTGACTGTGGCCTTTGGCTTTGCCCGGCTTTACCAACGGCCATTTTCGTTTTATTTTGTGCGCCTCGATAGCACGAGCATTTGGAAAGAAAATTTTATTTCTGCGCTGCATGAAATCGGCTTAGCCCATCTGCTGCTTGCCGTACTCCTCACCATCTTTCTTGTGTTTGCGTTCCGTGCGGTGCGTGGCCTGCCCACACGGCTTGCCTTTTTTTTGTGCACGGGTTGTGCTTTAGCCTTGGCGCTATTTTATGCTTTCGTGCCGGCACAAGATTCGCTCTGGCATAACCCACTGGGTGAGTTTTGGGCACGCAAGCCGCCAGCATCACCAAGTGCACAGTTGGTGGAATCGGCAAACCTCGTTTGCCCACCCCAAGATTCTCCGCTGGCGGATGGGCTTTTGCCGGCAGTTCCGCATAAACGACTCCATCAGCACAATGCCATTTTGTATTTTTTAGAGTCCACTCCGCATTCGGTGGTAGGTAAAAGCGTTGCTGGCATCGAACTAACCCCCCACCTCAATCGCTGGCTCGAACGCTCGCTTTTTTTCACCCGGCATTATGCCAATTTCCCGCTCAGCATCAATGCGTTTTATAGCGCATTCTGTAGTGCATACCCCTTGCCCGATGGGGCCTGGATTTCGGTGGCGCTGCCCGATTTTCCTGTGCCCTGCCTTTCGCAAATCCTCAAAAGCGAAGGCTACCGCACCGCTGTTTTCCATGCCGGCTATTTGGCATACGCCCGGCAGAGGCGGTTTTTGGAAAAGCGCGGGATCGATCTTATGCTCGATGCCGAAGCCCTCAAAAAGCCGCCTTTTGAAAAGGGTCTGGGTCCTTGGGGGGCAGCCGACGAGCGGGCGCTCATCAAGCCGCTTGTCGATTTTGCGCGCCAAGCACGAGAGCCGTTTTTGGCAATGGTTTTCCCATTCACGCCGCACCATCCTTATAGTACCCCCGAAGATTTTGGCGAACGCTTCAGCCACGCGCAGGTGAGGCAGCCGGCGTTGCGGCGCTATTTTAACGCACTGCATTTTGCCGACGCAGCCTTTGGCCAGTTAATGGCCGCGCTTGAAAAAGAAGGGCTACTTGAGAAAACAATTTTGGTTGTCTTTGGTGACCACGGCGAAGCGTTCTATGAACACCCTCGCAATTTTAACCACCCTTTTTTTATTTATGAAGAGAACGTCCATGTCCCGCTTGCAATCTGGTATCCTGGGGTGAGGCCGCAGCGCATTGCGCGCGTGACTTCGCACGTCGATATTTTGCCGACGGTGCTGGAGCTTTTGGGCAAAGCGCACCGGCTGAGTCCACTCCATTGCGGCCAGTCGATGCTGCGCGGCGGCCTCAAGAGTGTGGCCCACCTGCAGGCTTTTTGGCGAGAGGAGTTTTCCGGCATTGTGGATGATCGCCATAAATATATCCGTAAAGAAAGCGGGGAAGAGGAGCTTTATGATTTGGCAAATGATCCGGGAGAAAAACATAACTTGGGCAAAAACTATCCCGAGCTGGTTGCGCTTTACCGCCAGCAAGTGGCCTTGGCCTTTTCGGCCAAAAGGCAATACTACAAAAAGCATGCGGGTTATGAATTGGTACGCTTTGTGCCGGCCAGCCAGGATCGGTAAATAAATTTGACGATGGAACAGGATTGTCTTATCTTAGCACTCAGAAAGTATTATTGCTATCACTCAAATAAGTAAAGTGAAAATGGGGGGACCATGGCAGCAGAGAACATGACAGTCAAAACCCGCGCGGTCTATCAGGGGGCGGTGGAGCGGGCGCAGCGCTACGGCCATGCCGACATCGTGCCCGAGCACTTTATGGCTGCGCTCTTTGAAGATCGGGAGGGGCTACCGGCGCAAGTGCTGCAACACATCGGCGTCGATCCTGCCGCCGGCACACGCCTTTTTGAAAATTACCTGGCGCGCCTGCCGCGGGTAGCCGGCAACTTTGAACCGGGGCAAAATCTTTCCGGTGATGCGCGCAAATTCTTGCAACTGGCAGAGCGCGAAATGCAAGGACTGGGTGACCAGTACCTCTCGTTGGAGCATTTGCTATTGGCTTACACCAACGGCAATTTTGCCCTAAAAAAAGAACTAGAAAATTTGGGTGTTACCCGCCGCCGCATCGAGGAAATCCTGCGCACGCTGCGCGGCACCCAGAAAGCCGACAGCGACAATCCCGAGGCGAAATTCAATGCGTTGCAGAAATACGGCAAAAACCTGAACGAACTGGCCCGCGCAGGAAAGCTCGACCCGGTGATCGGGCGTGACGAAGAAATCCGCCGCGCAATCCAAATCCTCTCGCGCCGCAATAAAAATAACCCGTTGCTGATCGGCGAACCTGGTACTGGCAAGACCGCCATCGTCGAGGGCTTGGCCGGCAGGATTGTGGCCGGGGATGTCCCCGAGATCTTGAAAGATAAAACCATTATCGCGCTCGACATGGGGGCGCTGATTGCCGGTGCCAAATACCGTGGGGAATTTGAAGAGCGGCTCAAGGCCGTGCTCGACGAGGTGCGCGCCAACCAGGATAAGCTGATCCTGTTCATCGACGAAATCCATACGGTGGTGGGGGCAGGCGCACACGAGGGTTCGCTCGATGCGGCCAATATGCTCAAGCCGGCGCTGGCGCGGGGCGAAATCCGCCTCATTGGTGCCACCACTCTCAAAGAATACCAGAAATATATGGAACGCGATGCGGCGTTGGAGCGCCGGTTCCAAATCATCTACGTCAGCGAACCGACAGTTGAAGATGCCATCACCATCCTGCGCGGTTTGCGCGATCGCTATGAAGTACACCACGGCATCCGCATTACCGACTCGGCGATCGTGGCCGCTGCGACACTTTCCAACCGCTACATCAGCGACCGCTATTTGCCCGACAAAGCGATCGACCTCTTGGATGAGGCTTGTGCCAAACTTAAAATTGAGCGCAACTCGATGCCGCAGGCGTTGGATGATCTCAACCGCAAGATCATTGCCTTGACCATCGAGGAAACTGCGCTCAAGCGAGAAAACGATCCGGCCAGTGTTGAACGCTTGGAGGCTGTGCGCAAGGAACTCAGCGAGCTGCGTGACCAGTTCCAGGCCATGAAGTTGAAACTCGACAGCGAGCGTCGTGAGCTGCAGCAAATCTCTGAAATCAAGGAACAAATTGAAAAACTCAAAATCGAAGAAGCGGCTGCCGAAAGGCGCAACGATCTAAACCGCGTGGCCGAACTGCGCTATGGCAAAATCCCCGAGCTGCAAAAGAAACTCGATGCTGCCGTGCGGGCGATGCGCGAGCGCAACGAAGGTGTGCGTTTGCTCAAAGACGAAGTGACGGAAGAGGATATTGCCGAAATCGTCTCACGCTGGACCGGAATCCCAGTGGCCAAAATGCTCACTTCGGAAAAAACCAAGTTGCTGCGGATCGAAGAAGAGCTGCACAAACGGGTTGTCGGCCAGGACAATGCGATCGAGGTCATCGCCAACGCCATCCGGCGCAACCGTGCTGGTATTTCGGATGAAGATAAGCCCATCGGTAGCTTTTTGTTCTTGGGTCCCACCGGTGTGGGCAAAACCGAGACCGCCAAGGCGCTCGCCGAATACCTTTTCGATGACAGCAAGGCCATGGTGCGACTCGACATGAGCGAATACATGGAAAAACACTCCGTGGCCAAACTCATCGGTGCCCCACCCGGTTACATTGGCTACGACGAGGGTGGACAACTGACTGAAAAGATCCGCCGCCGCCCGTATAGTGTCGTGCTCTTCGACGAAATCGAAAAAGCCCATCCCGATGTCTTTAACCTATTCTTGCAGATTTTAGACGAAGGTCGCCTGACTGACTCCAAGGGCCGGCTGGTCAACTTCCGCAATACCATCCTGATCATGACCTCCAACCTTGGCTCCGAGCACCTGATGAATAAATCGCTCACCGCAGAGGAACAAGAGGTGCGTGTCCTTGAGACAGTACGCGGCTTTTTTAGGCCCGAGTTCCTCAACCGGCTCGATGCGATCATCCAATTCCATCGTCTGGACCACAAACACCTGCAGCAAATTGCCGCACTGCAGCTCAATCGCGTGATCGATAAGGTGCGTGAACGCGGTATCGAGCTGGAAGTCAGCGAACCCGTGCGCGAGTTAATCATCGAGCAGGGCTTCGACGAAGAGTACGGTGCACGGCCAATGCGGCGGGCGATCGAAACGTTGCTGCTCAATCCTTTGGCCAAAACCCTTTTGGAGGGGAAATTTGAACAGGGCAGCAAGATCATAGCGCTGCGCAAAGGGGATACGGTCGAATTCCGGGTAAAATAGCCCGTGAACCATGGATTGCCAAAAATTGGCAAGAAACATAGCCACAGCGAGAGGGGGGCCAGAAAGCCAAAATCTCTGTAACTCTGCGCACGCTAATGGGTGGTGGTCACGCAAACCAACGTAGCTTTTTTGCGCTTGAAAGAATTATCGCTATTATAACATTGCCTTATGGTCAAGCAACTCCATAAGGCAGCAGTAGCAAGTAGGTTCCATTTGCTTCTGGCATTATTGTTTAGCAGTCCAACCTGGTTATGGCCACTGCGAGTCAATGAGGCAGAGATCAAAAGCAAATCGGGTGTTACCTTCATCAATAGCCCGGATACCAGTGGCGATGATACTGTCGCCGAAATCCGGGGTATCGGCCAAAACTTGGCCAGCCGAGGGCGTTCGGGTAGTGCCTACCGCGTCATCCACGCTGTTGGGCCAGCCGGTGATAAATTCGATGCGGATATCATCGTTTTAGAAAAAACGGCCAAAGTCTCACACATCAAAAATATCCGCCGCATCCTTTCTGGATACCTGGAGGCGCGGTATAAATATAACCGTGCCGATGCCGACACGTTGGCGGTGTTCACAACTTACTACAATGGCTTTTACCGCAAGAACCTTGCGTATTTCCAGGAAAAGTACAAGCCCGAAGTGCTCAAGTACCTTACCGCCAACAATGTCGGGCTGGACCTAAGTTACAAAGGCTGGCCGGGCAAATCCCGCATTGTGATTCCGCTCAGCGATGAGTCAAAACCCGATGTGACCACGATCGGAGAAAAGCCTGTGATCGACCAGGTGCGTAAGGAGGAGAAGGATCGCGGAATTGCCGAACGCGAAAAGATGGTCAAGCTGCAGGAAAAAGAGGTCCGTAGAAAAGAAGAAAAAATCCAAAAAGAAAAGGCAGAGCAAAGGCAGCGCCGAGAGGAAATCAGCCGGAAGGAGGAGAGATTAAACGAAGAAAAGAAAAAAGTCGCCGACATTGCTGATCCTAAAGAAAGGCAAAAAAAGGAACAGGAAATCCAAAAAAAGGAAGAGCAGCTAAATAAAGAAAAAGAGCAGTTAGCTAAAGAAGAACAAAAGACCGCGCAAGAAGAGAAAAAAATAGAACAGCAGAAGGCAGAAATTGCAGAATCCAAAAAAGAAATCCAGGAAGATAAAAGCCAAGCAGCCCAGCCAAAAGAAACGCCAGCACAGCGCGAGGCCAGGTTGGCCGCCAAGGAAGCAGAGCTAGCCAAACGCGAACAGGAGCTCAAAGAAAACCGGCCACAGGATGCCGTTTTTGGCGGCAAACTGTACTATTTGCGGGTAAGAGACTATTCCACCGATGGTAAGTATCGCAACGATTTTTATATCATTGATCCCAAAGCACGCAAAATCAAAGTAAAATCACCATACAATGGGATTGTCGGCAGGAAATTTGACGTCATCGATAAAGACGTGATCGTCATTGGCGAGAAAAAAACCTCCACCTCGGTACAGCATTTCTTAGTGAAGTTGGATGGAGAAACCCTCGTGGACAAAGAATACGGCACCGACGAGGTGTTCTGGCGGGGTTTTGTGGAGGTGCGCGACAACGAGATCTATGCCGTACTCAACAAAAATGGTACATTTTATTTGGGCAAGTTTGACAAGAACTTGAAGCTACTGCAGCGCTCCGAGGTGGCACTGCACGAGGACACGTTCTTCTCTTTGCATGAGGATACCATTTATGTCAACGGTGCCGACCGCAAAATTGAGGTGCTCAACCGGGCTGATCTGAAATCTGCCGGCAAAATTTTACCTTAAAAGCTGCGCCAGACGTTGTGCCCGAATCCGGCACTGCCGGTATTCGCTGCTGCTGTTTGGGTAGCGGCGCATGGCCTCGAGATAGTGTAGGCGCGCAGTGCCGTAAGCATTCTGCAGCTCAGCAAGCCTGGCCAAATTAAAAAATAATGCCCCGCTTTGGCTTTTGAGCATCTCCGCTTGCTTGAGTTTTTCCGCAGCCGCTTTGAGCAGACGGCTGTCGTGTGTGAGTTCAAATAGCGTTATTTCGAGTGCAGCAAGGTTGACATAAAGCGAGGCGTCGTGCGGTTTGAGCGACAGTGCAGCAAGGTATTCATCGCGGGCTTCGGCTAACCGGCCGTGCTTTTGTAGGAATTGGCCGCGGTTATAACGGGCAGTGAATAAGTTCGGCGCTAGCCGCGCGGCCTGTGTGTAAAGTTGCTCTGCCGGCTCCGTTTCGCCCCATTTTTCGTGGATGATCGCCAAATTGATTGCGGCTGCGACCAAGCGCGGATCGTTGGCCAAGGCGCGCCGGTAAGCTGCAGCCGCCTCATGTAAAGCTCCTGTGCTATGCAGCGACAGCGCAGTATAGAACTCTTTTTCGGCATCTTCAACCTGGTTGATGCCCCAAAGTGGCAACGCTAAAAATAAGTACCAATATTTTGCCACACTTTTTTATCGGCAACATGGCAAAAAGCTGGAGAAAGAGTCAGCGTTCCTCGATCGAATAGGGCTTGGTGTATTCGGTGATGATTTCCAGGATGAAGCGTTTCCACGAATCCCGGTCTTCAGGCACAATCATCAAGTTGCGGATGCGCGGGATCAATGGTTGCGGTTTGATCTGTTTGTGCAGGATTTCTAGCATGCGGATATAGGGATCGGTGCGCACAATCAGGTGGTAAAAGGCTAGTTCCTCTTTGACCCGTTCCACCTGCATCGGGATATAACCTACGACAGCAAGCTTGGGGAAAAGGGCTTTGTTGTAGAGGTTGACAAACTCCTTGAAAGAATCCACCCTGTCGATGAAGGCCTCATACGCCCCGCCCCCAATGTTCATGACCTGGGTGACCAAGTCCATGGAAAACTGGATCCCCATGGGTGTGCTCATGTCGGAAATCAGGACGATTCCCTCGTCGGGCTGGAAGGTTTTTACGATATGGTCTCCTTTGAAATAGCGCCTGAGCAGCTTTACTTTGGAAATATCAATATCACTCCCTTTGGCGATGATGACCTCTCCCGATGGCAGTTTGATATCCTCGCGGGCAACGATGTAACGCCGTTTTTTGACATTGAGGTTGATGGTGCGCAACGCCTTGACTTTTTCCTCAAGTTCGTCCAGGGTGCTCGAGCCAATACGCAAGATATTGGACGATCGAATTTCGCCGGTCGACATAGCCCACTAATACAATAACCGCACGGCAAGAGATAGTGTCAAATTCTATCAGGCACATTTTTTGGTATTTCAGTCAAAACGGGCAAACACTGCTTCGGAGGGGAGAGAACAATGGTCGCTATGCTCTTCCGCTGTGGACCAGGCATTGTCGCAGGCGGTGATCCAAAAATAAAAACCGATGCCTTTGCTAAAAAGCGGGTAGCGGAGTTTGAAGCGCGGATCCTGGTCAGCCCACTGCTTGTTTTTGGCCAAAGTGTCATTGTTCACCTTAATCCGAAAAGGAGCGGCGTGGGCAATCGGGATTCCCTCACCGCTGGAGTTAAAATCCCGAAAATACACAGCACCTTCTGGCTTATACCGCACATGCCCGTAATAAAGCATGTAGCGTCCACCGTTGATGACGTCGGGCTCATTGTTAGGTTGGATTTCGGCCTCTAAAGTCTCATTTTGCACCGAGAGGATTTTCAACTTTTGCGGACGTGCGGGCGGTGGGTTTGGCCGGAATTCGATCACTACTTTTTTCAAAAGGGGCGAAGTTTCCCCAGCATTGTCGGAACGGAACAGTGCTGAAAGTTGCACAAAGCGGCAGCGCATGCCAGCTGCTTTATGAAGTGGCTGGATGGGCAAATGCGTGGTGTCGGTTCCAGGATCGTACCTGCGGTCGGTGCAGCGGAATCCTAACTCCAATGCGTTTTCGTTAGTCTGTTCTTTAGTGGCGTCAATACGCACGAGGTAGCTTTGGGAATAACCGAAATCAAAGATTTTTGAAAAAAACCGGCCCGTGCGCTGTTGGTAGCGGTCTCCATATGGCTTCAACGCGCCAAAATCCGGTGCGTCCTG
Source organism: Leptospiraceae bacterium (assembly GCA_025057195.1). Taxonomy (GTDB): domain Bacteria; phylum Spirochaetota; class Leptospiria; order Turneriellales; family Turneriellaceae; genus JANWWX01. The sequence goes on from JANWWX010000016.1 coordinate 8,936, forward strand.
TGGTAAAAGCAGGCGGTTGGTGAAAATAACATTGTCAGCATAGCCGCGGTATGGCGAAAACAGCAAAAGAGGGGCTTTTTTCAGGGGCGAAAGGCGCAATACAAAATGGCGTTTTGTGTCCCGTGGCAAAATTTGGGACGCCTGCTCCCGACCGTTGAGGTAAAGTGCTATTTTCCCCTCCGCTTCGCGGTAGGTCAAGAGCAGTTGGTTACGCTTGCGGGAGCGGATTTTATCCATCGAACGCAGCGTTAGATTTTCAAAATACTCTGTTTCTTTGGCGTGTGCATAGAGCAAATTTTCCAATTGGACAATCACGCGGTTATTGCGTAAGACAATGCTAAATAGAAATTGCCGGCCAGCAAAAAAATTTTCGCGGTATAAAAGTGTCGCATCGGCGCTTTCGGGTTCAATCTCGCAAAAAAACGAAAAGTCGCCAGAGATGCTATCGTTCCCCGAAAAGTGGAGGTAGTCTGGCAGCAGCAGGCGGATGCCGTGTTGGGGTAAACTGAACTGGCCTGCGTGCTTGGACAGCGTTGTGGTTGCACGGCGGATCAGGTTTTGGCTAACCAGCAGGCTTTGGTGTGCAGGATTGCGCATGAGTCCAGGCTGATCAAAATCCAAAACAACATCGTCGAAAGGGGGTGCGGGATCAAATTTGCGCTCGAGGCGAATCGCTGGCTTGCCATTGTGATGTACCAACTCTAAATTTTCACTCTGCTGCCAAAAGAAAGGGTCAGCGGCGACAAATACCTTACGCTGGAGTGTTTCAGGCAGGCTGCCTTCCTCCGCCAAAATGGCTGCTGAAACCAGGGCTGTAATAAAGCACTTATTCCAAGGTGCTAATTTTAGCCACGCGCGCCGCATGCCGGCCACCCTCGAATTCCGTGCGCAAAAAAATTTCCACCATTTGGATTGCTGTGTCCACATCGACCACGCGTGCTCCCATCGCCAGGACGTTGGCATCATTGTGCCGCCTGGCCATTTCGGCGGTATAGGCATTGTGGCAGAGTGCTGCCCGGACGCCACGGATCTTGTTGGCAGCGATAGAAACGCCAATGCCGCTGCCGCAGATCACTATACCCCGATCAAATTCCCCCGCTGCAACACGGCGCGCCAAGTCTGCAGCAAAGTCGGGGTAATCCACCGGCTGCTCACTGTTTGTCCCTAAATCGGCTATACCTAAGTTGGCAAAATGGCGGCACAGGGCAGACTTGAGCGCAAAACCAGCATGGTCCGATGCAATCGCCACCTTCATGTTCATGTATGCCACCAGGCCCAGGCAATGAGTACCGCCTGGAATGGCAGGCGCAACAAAAGCAGCCACTGCGGGATTCGCATCCCAGCACCACCGCTGCTATAATGGTACAAATTGGCGGGGAAAACCGCAATGAGCAGCGCGATAATTCCCCACGCTGCCCAGCTGGAGTAAGCAGGCACCAAAAGCAAAAGCCCTAAACCGATTTCCGCAAGACCACTCAAATAGACAAGCGGCTTATGCCAGGGAATATAGGGTGGCATGATGCGTAAGAAAAACTTAGGGAAGGCAAAGTGCAAGACCCCCGCTGCAGTGTAGAACACTGCCATGGCATAAAGTGAGATAGTTTTCAAGCCAGCCAGCTGCCCACCCATGCGGCATGTTTCATGAAGTGACATAATTCTGCAAATACAATTCGCCAGTGAACAGCCATGCAACTGTGGAGAAAAACCATTGAGACAAAAAGTCTCCGAGTTGTATGTAGAACCCCAAAGAACCTCCAGAAAAATTTTTCAAAAACGTAAAAAAATCCCGCGATTTTTGGGTATTAATTTATTACGGCTCAAAATGCGTGACCCCCTCCGCCGCGGCGTCACCTGCTCCTATAACGACGCCGAGGGACCCTATCGCATCGTCACCACGCGGTTTACGCCGGAAGAGCACGACGCGCTACTTTGTGTCGCCTCGGCGCTTCGGGTCAGCGTCTCGTCGCTGGTTTATGGGTTGGTCCTTTTGTGGCTGAAACCCGCGCGGCGGGCGCTGAAACACTTTTTTGCGATTAACTATTACCAAGAACCCTCGTGGTGGGACTCAGTCGCGGGTTATTTGGTGGAACAACTCTTCTTCTGGCACTGGCGCGAAGGCGAGAAGTCCCCTTGGCAGGATATCCCCGAGGATTTGCATGACAGTGTGTCGCACAATACCAGTCCAACGCATGCAAAAAGAAATTCGCACGGTTGCACTGTCCAACCATGGCATTGATGTCCACATCTTCCGGATTAGTGAAGAGAAGCGTCCAGCCATTGTGTTTTTACCAGACCTATTCGGTGTGGGGCAAACTTTGTTGGAAACGGCTGAGCTCTTGTCTCTGGAGGGATTTCAGGTATTCGTTCCCGACATTTTCAGTGCCGAAGGGATTCCACGCTATTGCCTGCGCATGTTTTTTGACATGGCTTTTGTCAAAAATCTCGCGGATAACCCAGGCGTGCGTGAGGTATTTGAAATCATCGACTGGGTAAAAAAGCAACCTTACACCGATCCCGAGCGGCTTGGGGTGGTTGGGCAGTGCCTGACGGGAGGTTATGCGCTGCACGCCGCGTTGCGCCCCGACGTGCGTGCCCCAGTGGTTTTCCACCATAGCTTTGGCATCACCGGCAGCGGCATGCCAGAAGAAAACGCGCGTGCGATCTGCAAAAAGGTGCAAGGGCATTTTGTCCATATTGACCCCCTCTGTCCCAAAAGCCGTGTGGAAAAATTGAAAGAAGAACTTGGAGAATATCTAGAAATAAATTATTACGATTGGTTGCCACATGGGATCCCACACTTTTTCCGCCGCAGCGACGAGGGAAGGCGCGCGTACATCAATATGCTGCGCTTCCTCAAGATGCAGTTAGCATAGTTGTAACTTACTTTCCAAAACGAAGTGCAAAGGGTGAGCGAAAATAGACCTCAGCGGGGTTCGGAAGTTGAAACACTTGCGTGGTTATTGTTCAATGGTGCTGCTGCCGTGTAAACCTGTTGCTATGTTATCTCCCAAAAATTCATTCTCGTAGGAAACGTCTCGCGCAAAAGGCCATTCGTGTTCTCCCCTGTCCCACACTGCCATGGCGATTCTGCTTTAGAATTTTTCACTGAAACAGAGCCAACTAAAACTTTGGGCGTCGCCCCCAGATTGGCGTGCACCAGGGTCGTTTCAGCCAATGGTTGGGTGGCTATGGGCTTTTAGGGTAAGCACCCAAGCCTTGGTTGTTTAAAAACGCAAAAGCCAC
>JANWWX010000170.1 GCA_025057195.1 Leptospiraceae bacterium
GCCACCAGGCTACCGACGGTGGCAAAAGGTACGGTCAAAAGTACGAGCGTTGCTTTCGCCGCGGATCGGAAGGTGATGAGCAAAAGAAAAAAGATCAAAAGCACGGTGAGCGGGATGAGCAACGCAAAGTGGTTTCTTGCCCGCGCCAGGTTTTCAAACATGCCGAGCCATTCGACGCTATAGCCAGGTGGTATGGTTATCTCTTTTTCAAAACGGCGCTGGGCGTCGGCGACAAAATCACCCTGCGAGCGGTTGCGGATGTCGCAGCGTACGGTGAGCCGGCGCATATTTTTAGCGCGCGCAATCAGCGTTTCACCGTCGATGACACGGATAGTGGCGACCTGGCCCAGTGGCACGGCTTCGCCCTGTTCGTTAAAAACGGGCAAAAGCCCAATATCTTGCGGCGAGCGCATCTGCTGCGGCCGGAATTTGACCAGGATGTCAAAGCGGCGCTCGCCTTCGAAGATCTCGCTCACCGGTAATCCACCTATGGCAGTATTCACGACATTGTTTACGTTCTGGGCGGAGAGGCGGTAACGTGCCAGTTTTTCTTTGTCAATTTTTATTTGCAACTGTGGTTGCGGCCCTTCCTGTTCGATGTTGGCATTTTCACTGCCGGGGATTTTGCGCAGCAGCGTGACAGTTTCGCGGGCAATTTTGCGCAACACCTCCATGTCTGGACCCATGATGTCGATCGCCAAATCAGCCGAAGTGCCATTGGTATCTTCAGTCACGCTGTCCATGATCGGCTGCGTCAGATTGAGCCGCAGTGTGGGGAAACGGCGCTGCAGCTTTTCGCGGATGGCCGCCTCGAGCGCGAGTTTTGTCTTAAAATTTTTCCACTGCGAGCGTGGTTTTAGCCCAATCATGAATTCAATGCGGTTCATGGGAAAAGGGTCATTGCCCACATCGTTGCGGCCAGTCTGCGAAGTGACATAGGACACTTCTTCGAATTCACGCAAAAGGGAGCGGATTTCTGCCGCAAATTCCGAGGTTTCCTGTAGCGAGCTGCCCTCTGGGAAATTGGCACGCATCCAGAAGTTGCCTTCATCGAGGTATGGCAAAAATTCCGTACCCATGTTGGGAATGAGCGCCACAGCGATGGTGGCAAAGAGGGTGATAAAACCTATTGCTGCACGCCGCCGCCTGGCGATCAAATAGGGCAAGGCCTTGGCATAAAATTGGCGTAGCGCAGTTAAAAATCGGCCTTCTTCTTTTTCTTGGATCAGCAAGGTTTTACCATAAAGCGTGCGCGAGAGCGCCGGCACCAGGTAGAGCGCAAAAAGCAGTGCACCCAGAAGTGCAAAGCACAGTGTGATCGCCATCGGCCGGAAGAGCAAGCCCTCGATGCGCGCAAGCGAAAGCAGCGGGATATAGGCAATAATGACAAGCCCCATCGAAAACAGCATTGGCTTTTGTACTTCCGTGGCGGCTTGAAAGATCCCTTGTTCGAATTCTACTTTGCTGAGTTTGCCACGCTGGCCCAAGCGGCGGATGGTATTTTCGGCAACGATCACGGCGCCATCGACCACAATGCCAAAATCGATCGCCCCCACCGAAAGCAGGCTTACCGGAATGCCGACAAAGTACATCAGGAGCAACGCAAAAAGCAGCGAAGCAGGAATGGTGGCGGCGACGACCAACGCCATGCGGTAGTCCTTTAGAAAAATAATAAGCGTGACCATCACCAAAAGGATTCCGAGCAGGGTGTTTTCCGAAACAGTAAAAATAGTATTGCGGATGAGCTCAGTGCGGTCGTAGAAGGGCACGATGCGCACGTTGGCTGGTAAGATGTTTTCGTTGAGTTCGTGTACCGCGGCGTTGATGCGCTCGAGCACCTGCGAGGGATTGTCCCCCCGACGCATGCGGATGATGCCTTCGACACTGTCGGAATTGTCGTCCTTGCCGAAAACGCCAGTGCGTGGCAGATGATCGACTACTACCTCACCGAGATCTGAAACAAAGATGTCAGTACCATAGGCGTTTTTGACAAAAATTTTTTCCAGCTCGCGGTAATGCTCGATACGCCCCAAGCCGCGGACCACCAGCGCTGTTGCCCCACGCTCGATGACACTGCCGCCGCCATTGGAGTTATTGGCCTGCACCGCATCGATCACCTCCTGCAGTTTGACGCCATAGCGCATGAGTTTATTGGCATCGAGGTGGATGGCATATTGCTTGCCCTTGCCACCAAAGTTGGCGACCTCCACCACGCCGGGAACCTGCATCAGGCGCGGGATCACCACCCAGTCGTTGTAGGTACGTAACTCCATTGGATCGGGTTTTTCGGTGTGCACCAGTTCGTAGCGGTAAATCTCACCGTAGGCTGTGGCAAGACTCCCCATTGCGGGCTTGACGCCCTCTGGCAGTTCCAGTTCCCCCAACTTTTGGAATACCTGTTCGCGTGCAAAATAGTCCGTGACACCCTCACGAAAAAGGATCTGCACTAAAGAGAGCCCAAAAATCGTGCGCGAGCGGATGATTTCAATCCCAGGGATGCCGAGCATCGTGCGCTCGACCGGAATGGTCACCTGCTTTTCCACTTCTTCGGCCGCTCGCCCCGGCAGCTCGGTGATGAGTTGTACCTGCACGCCCGAAATATCTGGATAGGCATCGACATTGAGCTTGGTCAGGGCAAATATTCCCATGCCACCTAACACCGCAGCAATGGTTATAGGTAGCACCGGCTGGGCAATGGCCTTTTTTACACTTTGTTCGATAAATTGCATTATTGCCCCAGCCTTAAAAGTTCGGGGATAAAATTCTTCAGTAGTATGGAGCCCTTAGCCAAAACCGGCTCGCCGTGATAAAGCCCCGAAACGGTGATGGTATTTTCGGCCTCGTCAAAAACTGTGACGTTCCGCAGCTGGAATTCGGTGGTGGTGTTGCGCACGAAGACGAAATCCCGGTCACCCAAATGGAGCAACGCCCGTTTGGGAATGGCTACTGGTTTTTCACTCAGTGTAGGAAAAACCACGCGGCAGTTGGTGCCAGGATACCAATCTGTGCCGTTGGGAATTTCAAAAATAACAAGCTGGCTTGAATTTTCATTGGGGCTTTTGAGCACACGCCGCACCACACCGCGCGATGCCTCTGCCAGCAAACCATAACGCATGAGCTCCACCGGCATGCCCGGTTGTATTTTATAATCGGTGGCAAGCTCCGAAACACCAAAGGCTTTTCCGGTCGCCCAAGGCAAGCTTTCAAGTCCCAGCTTGCGCGAGTAGTTTTCGTCTAAGTGCAG
>JANWWX010000171.1 GCA_025057195.1 Leptospiraceae bacterium
AGTAGAACTGAATTCTGACCAAATCGAGGTTATTCGCCTCGAACTGGGGGATCGGCATGCACTCTTGGGCTCCAACCTGCGTTCGCTCATCGATTATGCCGATCGCGCGGGGATCCACCTGGCACGCACAATCCAATCCGGTGGTGCGCTGAGCGAAAAGGATCAAGAGGATCTTGCTGCTGGTGGTGCCTTTATCGCGGAATCGTTACAAACCCTGCAAAATTATTTCCATGTAACAAACAAGGAAGCCTTGGCTGAGGCTATCCGCCAATTCAACCAAAACACGGATTTAGTAGAAAAAATTAACGCCCTTGCCCTGATCCAAAACCAACTGAAATTGTGGTTGCGCCAGCTAGAGTTCGCACAGGTCAGCCCGGCGCAAGCAGAGGAAAAAATACAACAATTGCGTGAGCGCCAGTCTGAATTTGACGCCGAGCTTGAGAAAATTGCCGCCAAGTTCAGCCAAGGCCGCGAACACGAAGCGCTGGAACTTTTGGAAAGTGTGACACAGACGTTGATCGACGCAGCACTATTTATCCAGATCGCAAACCCTGAACGCAGCGAATCCATAGAAAAACTGATAGAACTGCTCAACCAGCTGGCCGCAGCCATGGATGCCCACGATCTGGTCACAGCGGCAGATCTCGTGGATTTTGACCTACGCGATTTGCTGCGCGAGCTCTGTCGTTAATACTCCGCAAGTTGCGCCTCAGTGAAAATATCTACTTTGCCAGCAAAAAAACGGTCTTTCAGCATGCGCACGCTTTCGGTCATATCGGAGACATAAAGCTCAATGCGTGCGGTGCCCTCCTTCCGGTTTAAGCTAGCATTGGCCAAAACAGCAGCCAGCTCATGCGCCGTCTCCTCGGCACTGTCGATCAGATGGAATTGTGGATAAAGCCGGCGGATGAGCGGCGCCAGCAGTGGATAGTGCGTGCAACCCAAAATCAGATAACCCACCCCCTGCCGCACCAGCGGCTCCAAGTAGTCCCGCACAATGAGTTCGCAGACAAGACCTTCGGTGTAGCCTTCCTCGATCAAGGGCACCAGGAGTGGGCATGGCTGCGTTACTAACTTTTGCTTCCCCCCTAACCGTTGCAGGGCAGCAGGATAGGCACCACTTTGGATTGTGCCGCGTGTGGCGATGAGGCCAGCAATCGCCTGCGGTGATGCCGTACGCACGAGCGCACGCAGCGCCGGGTCGATCACGCCAATCACTGGAACATCCGTCATTTGCTTTATGGTTTCCAATGCGTAGGACGATGCTGTATTGCAGGCAACAACAATCGCCTTGACATTCCGCGCCAGCAAAAACTGCACAATTTCTTTAGAATAGCGGATCACGGTTGCTGCCGATTTATTGCCATAAGGGACACGGGCGGTGTCGCCAAAATAGATCAGGTTTTCCTGCGGCAGCAGACGGTGGATCTCACGCAATACCGTAAGACCACCCAACCCAGAGTCAAAAACTCCGATGCTATTTTCCGGGGCTACCTGCGCCACCGGTCAGTGGATCTTGTCGAGACCAAATACGGAGTGGATTAGCCGTAGTGCTTCGCGCCCTCGTTCGCGTGCAATCACACACGAGATTTTGATCTCACTGGTTGAAATCATCTCAATATTGATGTTGTGTTCGGCAAGCGCCCGAAACATGCTCGCTGCCACACCGGTATGGGATTTCATGCCGACCCCCACCGCTGAGACGATCGCAATATTCTCATCGGTGGAAATGCTGCCCGAACCCCATTTTGCAATCAGGGATTCTACTGCCTGCCGGGCATCGGGAAGCGCGGCTACCGGTAAAGTGAACGAAATAGTGTTGAGGCGATCTTTGCCAGTCGATTGCACAATCATGTCGATGTTGATTTTCTTATCGGCAAGCGCCTGGAATAACTCTGCTGCAATGCCAGGCCGATCCGGAATGTCGGCGACTGTCATGCGGGCATCGTCGCTTTTCAGGGTCACACCAGTCACAGTTAGTTTCTCCATAATCATATCCTCGCTGACGACTTTTGTTCCTTCGTTAAAATTAAAACTGGAGCGGACGTGTATTGTTACACCATATTTCTTGGCAAATTCTACCGAACGGTTATGCAAGACACCAGCGCCAAGCGATGCGAGCTCCAGCATCTCATCATAGCTGATCTGCTTTAGTTTGCGCGCCTCTTCTACTTTATTGGGATCGGTGGTATAGACCCCGTCCACATCGGTGTAAATTTCGCACTCGCTGGCCTTGAGTGCTGCCGCCAGAGCCACCGCTGTCGTGTCCGAACCGCCCCGACCCAGCGTGGTGATGTTTTGCTCCTGATCCACACCTTGGAAACCAGCAACAATGCAGACTTGACCTTTGTCGAGTTCTGCAAGGAGGCGCGAGGTGTCGATGCTCTCGATCCGGGCATTGGAAAAATTCCCGTCAGTCAGGATATTGACCTGGCCTCCAGTGAAACTACGCGCCGGCACACCAATCTCATGCAGCGCCATGGCCAAAAGCGCAATCGAGACCTGCTCGCCGGTAGCAAGTAGCATGTCCATTTCGCGCTTGGGTGGGTTCTTGGCCACCTTGCCTGCAAGCGCAATCAATTCGTCGGTCGTGTGGCCCATCGCTGATACGACAACCACCAAGCGGTAGCCTTTTTCATAATAGCGTTTGATCCGCTCAGCCACCCGGCGAATCCGCTCTGGATCTCCGACCGAGGTGCCACCAAATTTCTGCACCAGGATCTCTTGCATCAAGCCATTTTCTAAATACAACACAGCGCGTCAGCCAATGCGTTTGGGCTAACACCAAGCTTTAATGCAGTGTTTTTTGTTTCCTCAGTATTTGAATGCTTAGAGCCTGCGTACCCTTTGCGATATGCAATGGCAAAGCCGCGTGCAAATTGGTTTGCCAATGCTATCTAATATGCTGGCATTTTTTACTTTGTGGCAATGGCTGCAAGCACAGCCGTATTGGGACCAACTACCACCCATGACCAATGTCAGCACGCGCGCCAAACCGGTGCGGCGTTGGCAAATCCCACCTGAAAACTTAGACATGCTACTTGTGCGCAATGTCCCTAACTATGTGGTTGAGGGATATGCCGCTGCCGGGATGCTATTGGGCGAGACAGAACTAGAACTCCGCCAACGCTAGGGTGAGCCGGCGTTTCGGGACGATGCGGCCCCCGAAACACTGGTTTACACCCAAGCGAATTTCACCGCAGAATTCGTGCTCAAAACCGGCCGCATCACGGAAA
>JANWWX010000172.1 GCA_025057195.1 Leptospiraceae bacterium
CGCTTTTGCAGCTCAATTTTTTTATTGTCCGCAGTATATCGAACACCCGCCTCGCGCACTTTTCCTATATATTGTGTGGCAAATGGTGCTTTTTTGTTGAAGCGGATTTCTATTTCGGTTGCTTCTTTAACTGCCTGCTGCAATATAAAGTTGGTGCGATCGATATAAAATAGCGATACCTGCTCATAAAGCTTTTCGAGACTATTCTGCAACTCCAAAAACAGCTTATAGGCCTCGACAAAATTGTCTTCAAAAAAGAAACTTAACGCCACCGCGTATTTTTGTTTTACCTCTTCATATTGCTTGGCTAATTCGGGTTTTTCGGCGCCAAAGTTGCGCAGCGGCACATCGAGATAGACAATCTGCTCGAGGGCCTCCGCCCGCTTATACTTCGCCTTTTCGGCTACGTTTTCCGCGTATAGTCCCCCGGCCAGGGCAAAAAGTAGCAAGGCAATTTTCCGCATGCGGTCCCCCTCTAAATTAGTTTCGGCAACTCAGTGCGTCAAGTTAAAGCGGATCGCTAAAAAAGCTACGGCACTTCTTCCAATACAAATGGTGGCAGTCCCGTATAGAGGGGAGTGACCGTTTCCTCTACCAGATTGCTGCCCGCAAATACCCGCACGCCGGGGCGCAGGATATTGCGGTCTGCTAAATAGACCTTGCCGTTGCTATGTAGCAAAAAATCAGAAAAATAGCCACCATTGGTTGCCGGCAGCGTTGCCACCACGCGGGTGACACTTTTAGTTGTTGGGTCAAATATCGCCAGGACACTGTTCAACGCCAAATCGTTGCCCAAAAAGATGCCGGTGCCGTCAGCACGCAGCATGCAGTCGGCTATTTCATGGCCAGCTTGGGCCTCCGTGATCGGGGCAGCAAGCAGGCTATCGGTTGCCAGATCGTATTCCAGGCAGGCACCGTCCAGGGTGGCATTGGCATAGTAGCGTCCCGGTGCGGCAAAAAGCAGCGAATGGCGTCCTGGGTGGTAGTGGAGCCGTGAAATGGGGTTGCTGTGCGAAAGCTGCGTGGTTTTCGTGATTTGCCGAGTGGTTGGGTCGATTTTGACCAAGTAGCTATCTCCCACCGGCGGCCAGATGGCATCGGTGGCGGCGCGGTTTAGCCGCTGGACTGCAGCATAGAGCATTCCGGCAGCATAGGTGAGGCTAGCCACTTCTGCATAGCCATCGGCATCGGCCAGGTGGGAGAGATCGACAGCACCAATCTCGCTACCGCTTTGCCGTTCCAGAAAAGCAATTTGGTTGCGGTTGTAGAAGGTGACCGCCATGATGTTTCCCGGCAGAAAGGCACAGTCCTGCGGATTCGACTGTCTGCCCAGTGAGCGTTCGTAACGGCTGGAATAGCCCTGGCTATTTTCAAGCCGGCGGATGGCGTCTGCGCCCAAGCGGCCAAGCACGTACGTTGCGCCATCTGAACCACTATAGCGCAGTACAGAGTCACTATAAAGTGGCACTATGTCCCGCACGGTGCGATGGCTTGGGATTTCGATGGCACCCAAAAAACTGGTGGCAAAATCACTGGCCACGGTGAGTATCACTCCGCCGTCAGGAGCATCTGGCCGTGGTGGTCGGCTGAGGTCAGTGCATTTGGCTAAAAGCAGGACAAAAACAATCGCAACGCGCGGCATCAATTTTCCCGAAAATCGTCCAACGTAAAAATTGGGATCAACGTGACCCCTTGTGCAGCCAACGCCTCCCGCCCACCTTCGTTGCGGTCAAGCACTGCAAAAGCATGCCGAACGCTGAATCCTGCCGCGCGCATCGCCTCCAGTGCCTTGAGGGTTGAGCTCCCTGTTGTCACAACATCGTCAATCAGCACACAGGGAGTCTGCGTTGGTAGTCCTTGCACCATCTCAATGCGCCGCCCCGTGCCATGATCCTTTGCTTCCTTGCGCACGATCGCGGGGAAAACCTGGAGTGCTTGGGCTCTAGCGGCCATCGCGGTGGCATAGATCACCGGGTCGGCACCCAGCGTCAGCCCTGCTGCAACCAAACTGCCACTGTAATGCTGTGCAATCAAGGAGACCATGATCCTGCCCACGAGGTTGAGGTATTCTGGTTGCAGCAAGGTCTGCTTGAGATCAAAATAGTAAGGGCTTTTTTTACCCGATGCCAGCGTGAACGGTTCCGCGTGGTTTTCACGGTAAGAAAAGCGGCGGATGGCCTCGCGTAAATTCTCGTGCGCACCATCAAGCACGGGGCAGAGTGTGCAGCGAGTGTGCCGTGCAAAGTGTTTCTGAACAGTTTTCCAAAATCGTTGGCTTTTGCTCGCCGTGGTATCGTCATCTTAAAAGCCGGTGGCAAAAGGAGAAATATGGCTGGTTATGCCTTTTCGCCAACTGCAGAAAAGCGCTTTCAGGAGCTTGAGAAAAAATTCCCGCGGCGCAGTTCCTTAGTGCTGTGGGCGCTGCATTTGGCGCAGGAAGATTTGGGCTACATCACTCCAGAGGCAGTGGATTATGTCGCCGAGCGGGTCGGTGTCTCTCCGGCCTGGGTCAAGGGCGTGGTGTCGTTTTATGCGATGTTCCGCGAAAAGCCTTATGGCAAATACCACCTCAATCTTTGCACTAACCTGATTTGCCAACTCATGGGCGCCGACAAAGTTGAAGAAGCCATCTGCAAAAAGTTGGGCATCGGAGACGGCGAAACAACCCCCGATGGCCTATTTACTTTCACCCGGCAAGTAGAGTGCCTCGCGGCCTGTGGCTATGGCCCCGCCATGCTTGTGAACGAAGAATTCCATGAGCTGCTGACTCCCGAAAAAGTCGAGCAGCTTATAGACGCACTAAAAAACCAATAGCCTGCAGCCTATTTTTCGACTGAGCTGCTTGCTTATCGCCCAGCTTCACTGACACTGAGGGTGCCGTCGTTATTGTAAACTACCTTTTTATTTTTCCCGGGCAGAATAACTTCTTTAGCTGTGTTTTTGGAGGAATCATAGATGACTTCTCCCCGCACGCTGCCGCCTTTTTCATAAACCCGAACACTTTCTGGTTTGCCATCCTTCATGCTGACTGACTTCGTTTTTGTGCCACTGGCATCGTCAAAGTAGTCCACATTGACTAATTGCTTATCGCGATAAGTTGCGACCCGCTCATTGACACCATTTTGGTTTAGATCAAAACTCGCCCTGGCTTCGGTGTCGCTGAGAACGTCGTAACGGCCAATGACTTTTCCACCGGCGTCTTTGAGTTGTTGGCTTTTGGC
>JANWWX010000173.1 GCA_025057195.1 Leptospiraceae bacterium
CATAAAACGCCCCGGGCTGCGGCGAGGCGGGACGGTAGGCAAACCATAACACATCGTCCTCTTCAAAGATGGGAACACGCTGGTAACTGACAAAGCGCTGCGGTTGGTAGAAGCGACGCTCCAGCTCAGGTAGCTGTGCCGCATCGCCCACGGCAAAGCCAAAACGGCTTTTTTGCGAGCACGCTGTTAGCAGGAAAAAAACACAAAAAAGGTGAAGCCGCATACCCTATTTTCGGATAGGTCTTGGGAAAAGCACACCACGAATCGGTTGTTGTATTGGCTTTTTGCCTCAGGGCTGTGTTATTTCTGGCTATCCGCAAAACTCAAGCGGCGCAGTTCGGGCACGAAGATTGCAATCAACAAAACCACCACGATGGTCACCGTGCCGCCAAAGATCACCGAAGGCACCAAGCCGAGTAGGCGGGCGGCCACACCACTTTCAAATGCCCCTAACTCATTGGAGGAGGCAATAAAGATGGAATTTACTGCCGCAACGCGCCCCCGCATGGCATCGGGTGTGTGCGTCTGCAGGATGGTGGAGCGGAGGACAACGCTGATGTTGTCCACCCCGCCCGAAACGGCCAAGATGAAAAGCGCTGTGTAGAAATCGCGGGTTATGGCGAAGGCAATCATTGTGATCCCGAAGGCCGCCACCGCTCCCAGCAAAACACGGCCTGCGTGGTGGCGTATTGGCAGGAATACTAAAATCACCCCCATGATGGCAGCACCCACTGCAGGGGCGGCACGCAAGTAACCCAATCCCTCAGCACCGGTTTTGTAGATCTGATCACTGAACGCGGGCAAGAGGGCCACCGCACCGCCAAAGAGCACAGCAAACATATCGAGCGACATTGCGCCGAGGATGATCCGATTTTTGCCAACAAAACGCAGCCCTTCAGAAAGTGCCCGGCGGATACTTTCCCTTGCTGAGTTTGGCCGCCCGGGCGCTCGGATTAGCCACAGCGACGTCCATGAAAATAATGAAAGAAGCAAAGCAGTGCGGTATGCGGCGAGCGAACCCCACTTCTCATAAACGATGCCAGCCAATGCAGGGCCTGCAATCATGGCTATATGCCAACCGATCGAACTAAAAACTGCAGCACGTGCATAATAATGGCGCGCTACAATCTCGCCATAAAGAGCCGTGCTCGCCGGTGCCAGGATGCCACGGCCGATGCCAATGGCCCCAATTGCGGCAAAAAGTGGGCTTAGCTGGTCGATCTCACGTCTCAGGGAAAAGCCTGTCAAGATGGCCCCGCTCAGGGCCGCAACGGCGAGCCCACACAGCGCGATGCGCCTCCGGTTAAAGCTATCTGCCCAATACCCGCCGGGTAAACTGAGCGCGATCGCTGGGATCACCTCTGCCAATGCTAGATAGCCAATCCAAAGCGGATCCCGGGTGATGGTATAAACCTGCCAGTGGGCAATCGTGGTCACCATTTGCAAGCTCAGCACCATGGTGGTGCGGAAAAAAAGAAACGAAACGAAATTGGCGTTAGCGAGCAGCTCCAGATTAGATTTCATTATGGTTAGGAGTCATCATCAAGCACATCCCGCTCCGGCGGCAAAACGCGCAACACCTTGCCGCTCAGGATCCAAAAAGAACGACCGCCCACGGCACGGCCCAAATACTTCTGCGGATTACCCAAGTAATCGGCGATGTTAGCCTCAAGCAAAGGGCTACTCTCATGCGCGGCAACCAGAAGGGATGGTGCCGGTCGGTTGCGCACTAAGTCGCGCGCGGGTGCGGGGAGGAGTTCAGTGTAGATTCGTACCCACTCTCCTTCTTTGAGGTTGCGTGCCAATGGCGGTGCCACGCTCAGAGAAAAGGCGGTACCTTCATGCGACAATAGCACACGCCAGCCAGTGCCTTTGATGCTGCTGGAAAATACCGCAGGCAGTGCTTGCCGGAGCGCAGCATTCCACACAGCCGTTTCACCGGCAGACACCACCTTGTTACCAGAAAGTTGGGTATAAAGTGGCAACAAATCCTGTGGCGACTGCATCGCGGCCCATTTTTCCGGAATCAACACACCGCCGCTGAGTTGAGCTGGTTCTGCGTTGCGGCTTTCAAACAACCTGCCACCGCGGCGGAAAACGTACCACTCTTGGCCACTGGCCAGCCCCGCGCGTGCCCGCAATGCCGAAGGCATGAGCTGTGCATTGCTGCCCAGTTCGCGCACCACTATTGTGTAGAAGCGCAAAGTGGATTCGCTGGTTGTGGCAGCAGGGACAAAAAATATTTTTCCCCGGCTGGCAATACGCCGTAGTGCTGATTTGAATTGGATTGCGGCTTGTGTGTCGGCTGGTTCCGCCGCGGAAAAGAATACCACCACGGGACGGCGCAGCTCGGACAGACTTTGCCGTTGTGCCTCCTCGATGCAGCTTGCGAGTTCTCCCACAGCGGTTAGGGCATAACCGCCGGCGAAACGGACTTTATCTAAAAACTCTTTTTCTTGGGGTTTATCTGCCTGCAGGCGAAAGCGCTGGATTTTCCCCTCACTGTCCTGGAGGCAATACGCGGTCTTGACGGCATCCAGGGCCGGTAAAAATTTTTTCCAGTTTTGCCAGTCAAAGTATTGGGCACCAAAAGTGTCGCCGGCAACAATCAAATCACTGCCTGCTTCGGTGGCCGATTTTGGTTGTTGCCCGAAACGTTCGGACAATGCTTCGCCGAGAGTGCGCAGCAATTCTTCCCCTTCTTTTACAATGGTATCGCTGGCCTGTGCGGCTTCTCGATAAAAAATTTTGGTAGTGATTTCAAAACGCCCGGCGCGGCGGCGGATGCGCGTGAGCAGAGCGCGCTCGGCACGGCAATTTTGCGCCACACGGGATAAAATCTCCGTGGTCAGCTTGGTTGTGGCCGAAACCGATTCCTGCCGGAGACAACCCTCCGCTTCCACTGCTGGCACCACGTGGGAGACACCGGCAACCCGTAGGTAGAGGATCATGGCACGGGCAAGTCCCGCTGCAGGTTCTGTGCCTGCCGGCAGCAACGGCAATTTTAGTTCGTCTGTGGTGATCTCAATTCTGGGGGGTAAGACCAGCAAACGGTCAGCGGATAATGGCTTTGCTAAAAAAAATGCTAAAATAATCCAATGGGCATATTTCATTGGGGAATTGCTGACAGATCCTCTTCGATATATCGGACTATGCGCTGCGCCGCTACAGCAGGATCGGCCGGGAATGGTTTGGGAGAAGCTTGGTGTGGCAAGTTAT
>JANWWX010000174.1 GCA_025057195.1 Leptospiraceae bacterium
AACACCCTCACCCGCCGCAAAGAGCCGGTCACGGGGGATCCCGTAAAAATCTATTCGTGCGGGCCGACGGTCTATAACTATGCGCATATCGGCAATTTCCGTAGCTACATTTTTGCTGATGTGCTCAACCGCACGCTGCGTTTGGCCGGCTACCGCGTGTTGCATGCGATGAATATCACCGACGTCGATGACAAAACCATCCGCGGTGCGGAGGAGTTATTGCAGAAAGAGCCGGAAAAATACCGCGATCTAAAGACGGCGCTGGCAGCATTTACTGCACCTTTCACGCAGGCTTTTTTTGAAGATTTGAAAACACTCAATATCACGCCGTTCGACTTCCATCCCCGCGCAACTGAGCACATTCCACAGATGCTCGAACTCATCGGCCGGTTAGTGGAGAAGGGCATTGCTTACCAGCAGGATGGTTCGGTGTACTACCGCATCCAGGCGAAAGCGGATTACGGAAAATTGTCACGCGTTGATTTAGACCGCAACAAGACTGGCACACGCTACAACACGGACGAATACACCAAAGACGATATCCGCGACTTTGTGCTGTGGAAGGCCGAGACACCCGATGGCGTATGCTGGCATTCGCCATTTGGTGACGGACGCCCAGGTTGGCACATTGAGTGCTCGGCGATGATCCGTGCTATTTTTAGTGGGCCGATCGATATCCATACTGGTGGGGTTGACCTCATCTTCCCACACCATGAGAATGAAATTGCACAGAGTGAGGCAGCCTATCCCGAAGAATTTGTCAAATGCTGGGTGCACTGCGAACACCTGTTGGTGGATGGGCACAAGATGTCTAAATCAGCCGGTAATTTCTATACGCTGCGCGACCTGCTGGCACAGGGAAAAAAACCGGCTGCGATCCGCTACTTTTTGCTGTCGGCACACTATCGGCAAAAACTCAATTTTACTTTTGCCGCTTTAGCACAGGCCGAAGCCAGCGTTGAAAAAATTTTCAACCTCAATGCGCGGCTTGGCCGCACTGCCGTACAAAGTGGGGAGAAAGATAGTGCGTTCGCCGAAGAGTGTGCGGCTACCTGTACGCGCTTTGCTGCCGAGTTGGCCGACGATCTCAACACACCGCGCGCACTTGCCGTCGTCCACGAATTCCTCCACAGCGCGCATAGCTTCCTCGACCAGCGTGGGGAAAAGGTCAAAAGTGGGGATATTCAAACCATCCGCGACACGCTGAGCTATTTTGACCGTGTGTTGGGCGTCCTTGATCTAGCACCACCAAATAATGGCATCCCACCGGAGATGCTCAAGCTTTTGGAAGAACGCAACAGCGCGCGTGCTGCCCGGGATTTCGCCCGCGCCGATGCGCTGCGCGCAAAACTGCTTGAGGCCGGTTACCGGATTTTGGACACCAAAAGCGGCTCCTACCTCGAACGAGTTTAACTTTGCTTTACTATGGCTTCCACGCCGTCGTCGAAATTGTCGAGCGGACTGGGTTTTTACCACAAGATGAGCTATACCTCGCCCGGAGTACGGATGGCCGGACGCTAAAAATTCTCACTAAGGCAAGGCGTGCCGGGGTGGCTATCTTTGAACAAAGCTATCGCGAGCTGACCGCCCTTTGTGGGAGCAAAAACCACCAAGGCATTGTGCTCAAAAGGCAACAAGAGCTTGCGCTCCAGTATTTTCCCCGCACACAAATCCTGCAGGCCGAAAGCGGCATATACCTTGCATTGGAGGGTATCCAGGATCCGCACAATTTGGGCGCAATTTGCCGCACGGCACTCGGTTTGGGCGTAGCTGGAATTTTTTTGCCGCAAAAAAACACAGCACCGGTTGGCGCAGCGGCGCTCAAATCCTCGGCTGGCGCACTACTCCAGATCCCGCTTTGCTTCACCAGCAGCATTGCGGCACTCATGCATTGGCTTGCGGCGAAAAAAGCGGAGCTGGTGATGCTTGTCCTCGACAAGAATGGCGAACCTTTCACTGAGCAGGATAGGAATTTGCTTGCCCAACCGGTGCTGGTCATTGTGGGTTCAGAACGTGGGGTCAGCCGTTTAGTGCACGAGCGGGCCACACACCGCAGACGGCTGCTTATGGATCCACGGCTTGAAAGCTACAATGTCTCGGTGGCAACTGCGTTGGCGCTCTACGAATTGCGGCGTTTAGAGCAATCGATCAAGTATCGAGCAGGATAAAGGTAACGTCGTCAGGGAAATTTTCACCTTCACTGAATTCGCGCATCGCCGTCAGCAGCTCTTCTTTGAGTTCAGCCAGATTTGCCTGCCGCTTTTGTTGCAGGATCTGCATTAGCCGTTTTTCTTCAAAAAGCTCGCCACGCCGGTTGACCAGCTCAATGAGGCCGTCCGTGTAGAGCATGAGGCGTGTGCCGGGCTGCAAGTGGCGCATTTCCACCGAAATGACTGTATCGCGCCGGATCCCTAACACGCCACCTGGAGGTTGCAGGCGTTCAATGGTTTTGTTGCCAGGCAGTTGCATGAGCAACGGCAGATGCCCTGCGTTGGTATGCAACAACCGCCGGTTGCGGAAATCGACAAGGGTATAGGCGCAACTGATGAATGTTCGCTCACCCCGCTCGTACATGATGGTGTTGAGTTCGCGCAAGAGCTTCTCCGGATATTGCGCATAACTACGCAAGTTATGGAATGCAATTTTGAGCATGGAAGCATAAAGGGCTGCGGGGATACCATGCCCGGCCACATCGGCGATCAGCACTGCGATAAAGTTATCGTCCTCGATAAAATCATAGAAATCGCCACCAATACTGCGTGCCGGCAGGCATACCGCTTCAATTTTATACATGTTGCTTTTGGGTTGCACTGCGGGGATCAAGGATTCCTGGATCGAGCGCGCGATCTCCAATTCGCGATTTAGAGCACGGAAATTTTCACGCGCAACGATTGCCTCACGTTGCTGGAGCAGGTTGCGCACGCGTGCCACCACCTCAGTTTTTTCGAGCGGTCTGCGGATTAAATCGTTAGCTCCCGCCGCAAAAGCACTTGCGGCAATTCCAGGTTGGTTGGCATCGATGATGAGCAATACTGGCAGCAAGCTCGTCTCGTACTGGCTGCGAATCGTTTGGGTCAATTCAATTCCAGACACATCTGGCAGCAGCATGTCGGCAACCACCAGGCCAATGTCTTGCCTTGATTGCAGCATAAGTAATGCCTCTGCGCCGTTTTTGGCCATGACGATCGGTTTACCCA
>JANWWX010000175.1 GCA_025057195.1 Leptospiraceae bacterium
TGCGCAGGCAATAGCCAAACTTGTCAGTCTTTCGGATATGGCTTTCGGGCAAGCCGTGGTAACTAAAAAGAACGAAGTCATGTGTGCTGGCCATCTCTTTTACTTTTTCTGCCAAAAGATCCAAATACGCAGAATACCAATAAAAGCGTGGGAGGAATTTTAATTCAAGGTCCAGTTTTCGGGCCGTGCGCTCTGCTTGCGCAAACACCGTGCCGGTAGTGGCCTGCGCATAGTGTGGGTAAAGGGGCACCACAAAAACCTTTTTGAAACCTGCTCTGCAAACCTGCTCCATAACCGCGGGGATTTTCCGCTGTGGGCTGCCATAGCGCATTGCAGCATAGACCGGGGCATCTGTGTGTTTCGCAAGTTCTGCCACAAAGCGTTCGGTGATCGCAATGAGCGGTGAGCCTTCGTCTGTCCAGATTTTGCAATAAGCCTGTGCGGAGCGTTTGGCGCGGAACGGCGCAATCACCAAATTGACCAAAAGCCAGCGCAGAAGGAATGGCAAATTCAGGACATGGCGGTCCATTAGGAATTCGCGCAGGTAGCGGCGCACGGCTTTTTCGGTCGGGGCTTCGGGGGAGCCCAAGTTGACCACGATGATCGCCTGATCGCTTTGCCACGGTTTAGCCATGGCGGCGGGCAAAATCCTGCATGAAGCGCACTAATTCATTCACCGAGTGCTGCTCGACGGCATTATAGAGTGAGGCGCGCAGGCCACCGACCGAGCGGTGTCCTTTGAGTCCCGCAAAACCCGCTTTTTCTGCCTCGGCCACGAACTGCTTTTCGAGCGCTTCATCCGGTGTGTTATTTTTCCAGATGCGGAAATTCACGTTCATGCGCGAGCGGTCGGGTTTGTGCGCGGTGGCCCGGTAAAAGCCACCGGAGTTGTCGATCGCACTATAAAGTGTCTCTGCCTTCGCCATGTTGCGTGCTTCCACCGCGCGGATGCCACCAATTTCCAAGATGTATTCCATCGTGAGGGCGATCATATAGATGCCGAATGTCGGCGGTGTGTTATAAAGCGAGTTTTCAGCGATGTAGGTGCGGTATTGGAGCATGGTGGGCAGATTTTTCGGCGCACGCTCTGCCAGATCCTGGCGCATGATGACCAGCGCCACCCCGGCCGGACCTAAGTTTTTCTGTGCCCCGGCAAAAATCAGGCCGTATTTGCGCACATCGATTGGCCGCGAGGCAATATTCGATGACATATCAGCTACGAGCGGCACGTCGCCGGTTTCCGGTAGCCAGTTATACTCGGTACCAAAAATGGTGTTGTTGGAGCAGATGTGGACATACGACGCATCGGGCGTAAGCTGCAGTTCCTCCGGGCGCGGCAGGCGCGAGAAATTTTCGGCTTCGGTGGAGGCGGCAATGTGCACCTCCGCGAATTTGCGCGCTTCTTTTTCTGCTTTCTGCGTCCAGACGCCTGTTTGGATCAAATCAATTTTTTTGCCAGGCAAGGCCAAATTCATCGGCACCATCGCGAACTGTAAACTCGCACCGCCTTGGATAAATAGCACTGCGTAGTCTTCGGGCACATCGAGCACAGCACGCACCCCGCGGATCGCGCGCTCGAGCACACGCTCAAACTCTTTTGAGCGGTGCGAAAGCTCCATCACCGACATGCCGGTGCCTTCAAAATTGAGGAACTCTTCTTGCGCCTTTTTCAAAACCGGCAGCGGAATTGCCGCAGGGCCGGCGTTGAAGTTGTGGATGCGGTGGCTAAACATAAGCCGCAGTTGCGATCCAAAACATCGGGTCGACTGCAATTATGGCTATGCATTTTACTTTGCACGCTGGCTACGCCAAAAAGTGCGGGGCATGGAATTGGCCGAACTCGCCCGCACGATTGCAGAGGCATACGAAAAGAAAGACGAAAACCCCGCAGTCCTGGAAGATACAAAATTGCGTGAGGCTGTCATGACAACCATCGCGCTATTGGATAGCGGCAAGCTGCGCGTGGCCACACCACCGGCAACGGCTGACAATAGCACCACAGAGTGGCAGGTCAACGTTTGGGTCAAGCAGGCCATTTTGCTCTATTTCCCACTCATGGGAATGCAGACGCTGCAGGCGGGCGAGCTCGAATTCTGGGACAAAATCCCACTCAAAAAAAACTACGCAGAAAAAAAGGTGCGTGTGGTGCCACCGGCTGTTGCCCGCTACGGCAGCTATTTAGAGCCGGGGGTAATCCTGATGCCGTCTTATGTCAACATCGGGGCATACGTTGGCAGCGGTACCATGGTCGATACCTGGGCGACGGTCGGTAGCTGTGCGCAGATCGGCAAAAACGTGCACCTCTCCGGCGGCGTCGGCATCGGTGGGGTGCTCGAACCTCCGCAGGGGCTGCCGGTAATTGTGGAAGACAATGCCTTTTTGGGCTCGCGTTGCGTCGTGGTGGAGGGAGTGCGCATCGGCCGCGGTGCGGTGCTTGGCAGCGGTGTGATTCTCACCGCCTCGACCAAAATCATCGATGCCTCGCAGTCACAGACACAGACCTACAAGGGCTATGTGCCGCCCAACGCCGTGGTCATTCCAGGCAGCATCCCCAAAAAATTCCCTGGTGGGGAATACCACGTGCCGTGCGCGCTGATCATCGGCAAACGCAAAGAATCCACTGATCTCAAGACCTCGCTCAACGCCGCGCTGCGCGAATTTGAAGTGAGTGTCTGAAGCGCCCGCAAGGCAGCGCCTCTTTGCCATTGTCGGCGCAGGGCCATCGCTCGATCTTTGTGCCGCTGAAATTGCACAACTAAAAACACGCGGGGCACAATTTTTACTGAGCGACTCGATCGCCTGCGGCTTCCTGCGCATTTGGCCAGACATTAAAGCCACAGTTTTTACGGTCGAATCACGCCGGCATTTTTATCTTTCGCGCATTGGCCAAGCCATCGATCTCGTGGCTTACCAGCATTGCCATCCACGCAACCTGCGCTTGAAGCCCCAAAGCCAGATTACCTTCTTTCGGCTCCACGGCGAAGCTGGCGATTTGCCAGAATTATTTTCCCCAGGGACTGTTTTGGGCGTCATGCTTTCTGCAGCGGCCAATACCCTCGCCAGCGCCAGTAAAAAGTGGAAGGAGAAATCCATCTTCTGGGTGCTGATTTTTTCTATCTCGACAACCAGGTCTATTGCCGCTACCTCGACCCACACTTGCCACTGGGCAATCGGC
>JANWWX010000176.1 GCA_025057195.1 Leptospiraceae bacterium
GCCCCACATTTTGATTTTCATGTTGTAATTACTGAAAAACATTCCCCGGTCTTCAGCTTCCAGATGCTCCGCCCCGGGCACGATCCCCTCCTCAGCCAAGCATAGCATCACGAAAATCAGATGTGACACCGACCAGCGCAAAGAAAACGCGAGAGTATGCAATGAACTGTAGGTTTCCATATCCCAATAGACCTGCACAATGGTGATACCATCGCTGCCGTCGTTGTGCGTGCGGAGTTTTTGCCGTGATGGTGGGTGCCGGCGCAGGTAGCGCAAATAGAAGGCTAAGTTTGCCATAACAAAAGCATAATGTTTATGGCAAAGACTCTCGCCGGCACCGGCAGCGAGATACTGGTTTTGCGTTTTTCGTCCATAAGCCCCTCTATATATTAAATACCCAAAAAACGCAGAATTTTTTCAGTTTTTCTGAAAAATTTTTGCCGGGCTGTGGTTTGAAGGGCTTTTACATAGAACTCAGTATGCTGTGCGGCTTGTGTTTTTTGGTATCTTTGCTTGGGTGTTTAAATCCCCGTTGTCTTTTTTGTCTGCGAAACCATTGCAGGATGTTTGCGGGTATGGCTAAAAGCAACCATGCTGGGCTAAACCCGATCTGCGGGTGCAAAATTGCCAACAGGTCCCTTTGGGTTATTTAGGTTTGGGGGCCATGTGCGCCGTAAGCCAGATCGAAAAGTCACGGAAAAGATCAGCACCACGGTAAAAAGCAGGATAGATGAGCTTATGCTTTTTCTTGGCAATGGCAATCCGGATTTCTTTCGCCAGTTCTTCGGCTGTGCCAAACGGCACATTGCTGGTGACACCTTTGCCATAACGGGTGTCCGCATATTCCGCCATTGCGGTTGCAATCGGCCCTGGATAGACTGTCAAAAAATGGATTTGGGTGTCTTTGTATTCACCTGCCAGCGCAGTTGCCAGTGCGGCGAGTGCGGCTTTGGAAGCACAGTACTCTGCCATGTAGGGAGTGGGGATTATCGCACCAATGCTGGCAATATTGACAATAGTGCCGTTATTGCGCTCCGCCATTGTCGGCAAAACCCGGCGCATCAACCGTGCCGGCGTCAGGTAGTTGAGCCGTAATAATTTTTCGGCATCCTCGTTTTGGATCGACGTGAAATGGTCGATGTGCTGCACGCCTGCGTTGTTAATCAAGATGTCCACTGGGCCGTGTTCTTGAACCGCCTGTTCCAACACCGTCTCCGCAATGGCGGGTTCTGACAAATCGGCCGGATACACTGCCGCCCGACCGTCGAGTTCTTTGGCAAGTGCTTCGAGCAGTTCTTTCCGCCGGGAGACCAGTGAGAAAAAGGCAGAGCCTGCGAAATGGCGGTCGAGCTCGCGGGCTATGGCATTGCCAATGCCAGTGGATGCGCCAGTGAGAAAAATGTGCATTCCCAACGATTGTAAAGGGAATTAACGCTGTCAAGGCAAAGCCTGCTTGGGCACCAGAAAATCCGAGTCCGGTGTCACATAAACCTTAAGGATGCATGTGCACGGGTATTTTTAATGCTGGAGTGGTCGTTGTTTGTATTTTGCCATTGCGCGCAGATACGCTATGATGCTGCGGATTTCTTGGGTTTTAAGGTGATTAAATTCTGGCATCTTGCTTTGAGCACGGAACGCAGACGCATTGCGGATAAACTGTTCCAAAAAAGTTTGTGTGCGGTATTCGGTGATGTTGCGCGGGATGTTGAGCTCGGGTCCTAAATCCCCACCTTGTAGGTTGAGCGAATGGCAGCGCAGGCACTCCTTGCGGAAAAGCATAAAACCAGAATATAGGGTTGGGTCTTTGGCGATTTTTTCGGGCAGCAGTCCTGGAAATTTTTCTTGGAAATAGGCAAACTCAACTGCGACCAGTGCATAAGGCCAGCTCAAGACATCGTGGTCTGAAAGCCGGCTGGAGACCACATAAAACGGTTCTGGCGAAATGGCTGTCTTGCCCTGCACGATTTCGCTGCGAAAAGAATCGCCACCTTCGCCATAGGCAAGGAAAAAATTGTCGAGTTTGCCGTCTTCAAGCGCACTCCGCGGGGCATAGGCAACATAGCCGTCGGCACAGTGGAATAGGATTTCATCGTACTGTGGTGGTGCCGTTGCCCGCAACAAGGGCGCCAGCGGGATGGCGCGGTAGTGCATGGGCTTTTTGAAATAATAATCGTCAATCGTGATTTCTTTATCCCCGAAACGGCGCAACTCGTGGAGTGTCAGTTTATGCTGTGCTTTTGGGCTACGCAGCTCGAGTGTTTTTACCGCAGGTTTGCAATAAAATAGTAAGCAGACAAAAACTCCTCCAGCTTGCCGTAGCACCTGCTTTGCCACAAGCTAACCCCGCACCGGCAGTTTTCGGATGTAGAGGACTTTTGCCACGCGTGCCACGACTTTTTGTTCTTCATCGCGCACTTCACAATGGTACTCCCTGTTCAGTTTTTTGGTCTTTTGTAATTCCTCGCGCAACCAGGCAACCTCGCTGGGTTCAATGTGGAACCGCGCCGAGACTGTGCCTGTTCCGGGGCGGACAAATTCGATGGTTGCGGCCTTGTCCCACACAATGTAGCCTTCCCCGAGGTGGCGCATGAGCAAAAACATGAAAAAGGGATCGCACATGGAATAAAGAGAGCCACCGAAGTGCGTGCCGACATAGTTGGTGTTACTTTCGGTCAGCGCCATCGAGGACTCGACTGTCCAATCGTCGATCAAGCGGACTTTGATCCCAGCCCCCGCGTAGGGACCAAAATGCTCGAATGACTTTTCAAAACCAAACTTTTGTGCCAGTTCCAGCCAGCGCGGATAAACTTGCTGCTTCAATCTCTCCACGGCATGGCATAGCTAAAAATCCCGATAGCGCTGCGACCAAAAGGGGTAACTACTGCGAAAAGGTTTCTATAACCATCCAGGCTGTGTCAAAAGGCAACCTCACAACACAGAAGGCACAACTCCAATTTTGCTCAATTACTACGCTGCTGTCCAAGAAACAAGCCGTTTTCTATCGCTTTGCGTTGCCTACTGTGGTGGTGGAGGGAGGTTTGGATGAGGAAAACCGTAAAAATTCGGTGTAAATATATCCCTCAGCGCCCCACATTTTGATTTTCATGTTGTAATTACTGAAAAACATTCCCCGGTCTTCAGCTTCCAGATGCTCCGCCCCGG
>JANWWX010000177.1 GCA_025057195.1 Leptospiraceae bacterium
CTCGGTATTCGATGCGCAATTTGCCGCGCGGTTTGGCAAGCCTGCGTTCGTGGTATTGCCTTTTGCCATTATTTTCGGTAAAAGGTAAGACGTGGTAATAGGCACCAAAGATTCCGGCAATCAAGGCCTGCATCATTTTGAGACGAGGCTGAAAACTTTTTCGAAAAAAAGCCGACCAAAACGCTCCCGGCTGAACGCCAGATCGAGGCTGGGCCGCAGCGCCCGCTCAGGATGTGGCATCAAACCGATGATGCGGCCATTGGGGGAGCAAATGCCCGCAATGTCGGCGAGGGAACCATTGGGATTTTCCCGATAGCGCAAAAGCACCTGACCGCGGTCTTCAATGGCTTTGAGTTCATCCTCGTTGCAAAGAAAGTTGCCCTCGCCGTGCGAAATAGGCAAAGCAAAATTTTCAGGGAAGCAGTCTTGCCAGCGGCCTGCTCCAGCAAGTGGCACCCATTCGCAGATGTGGAGCAGGTCGCGGTTGCGCACCAATGCCCCCGGCAAAAGCTTGGCTTCGCATAAGATTTGGAAGCCATTGCAGATGCCAACCACCGGCCGTCCGTTTTGGGCTGCGCGCCGTAAACTTGCAATCGAGCGGCATTGCGCAGCCAAAGCCCCGGTGCGTAGGTAATCGCCATAAGAAAAGCCACCCGGAAGGAAATAAAGGTCATGGTGCGGCTCAAAGTGTTCGGTGTGCCAGAGGATCTCGGTTTGGATTTGGAACTCGTTTTCCAGCACCGAGATAAGGTCACGGTCGCAGTTGCTGCCCGGAAATACTAAAATGCCAGCCCGCATCAGGATTCTTGCGCCACCACCTTCAGCTCGCAGGTTTCCATTACGCTGTTATAAAGATAATCTTCGGCAAGCTGGGAAATTTTCGCCTGTGCTTCGCGATCGTTTTCTGCGACGAGCTCGACTTCGATGAATTTGCCGACCCGGATTTGGCTAAATTCTTTATGGCCTTTTTCGGAAAGTGAAAGTAGGATTGCCTTGCCCTGCGGTTCCAAAACCGAAGTTTTGAATTTCACAATCGCGGTGGCATAATACTTTTTCATACTTGGAACTCTTGTGGGGTGATGCTGAGCACCACGTCGCGGATGCGGCAATAGGCGGCACGCATTTTTTCGGTAATTTCTTGCGGCAGTGCCGGTGGCGGTGGCGCTTTATCCCAACCGATTTTTTCAAGGTAGTCGCGCACGATCTGCTTATCCAAAGTAGGGATATCACCACCACGGCGTAGCGCCGCTTCGTATTCATCAGCGTCAGCAAAACGGGACGAATCCGGAGTGAGGATCTCATCAATCAAAAGCAGTCGGCCCTCGCGCAGCCCAAATTCAAATTTAGTGTCCAGAAGATAGATACCTTTTTTTTCTAACACTGCAAATGCTTTTTGGTAAAGTGCGATACTACGGGTACGCAGTTCCTCTGCCCACTGCGGCAGTCTTTGCTGCAGCTCGGAAAACGCAATGTTCTCGTCGTGGCCGCTGTCATTTTTGATGGCAGGGGTGAAGGCTGGTTCTGCCAGGCGCTCTCCTTTTTTCAAGCCCGGTGGTAGTTTTTGCTGCGCCAGAGTTCCCTGCGCACGGTACTCGCGAAAGCCAGAGCCTAAAAGAAAGCCGCGCACCACACATTCAAAAGGGATCCGCTCTGTGCGCAAAACGAGGGCGCTGCGCCCAGCAAAATGCTCTTGGTTGAAAGGCGCAGGAAAATCCCGGTAATCCGCAGTCAAAAAATGGTGCTGCCCACGCGGCAAAAGCGAAAACCAATGCGCCGAAATTTGGTTGAGCAAAATGCCTTTTTCTGGCACGGGTTCGTTGAAGACCACATCAAAAGCCGAAAATCGGTCTGATGAGACCAAAAGCAGCTTATCCCCCAAAACATAAATATCTCGCACCTTGCCACGGTAGTCAGGTTCAGGTATCACAGTTTTAACTTGGGCTGCAGTCAATCGACAGTGCGCCTTTTTTGGAGCAGCTCTTCGATAAGGTAATCTTCGCCGATGCCTTTGACAGGAAAATCCTTGCGCAGCGGGTGGCCACGGTAGTTATCTGGCAGCAAGATGCGGCGCAGATTCGGGTGTCCGCTGAAGCGGATTCCCATAAGGTCGAAGACCTCACGCTCAGGCCAGTTGGCGGCAGGCCAGAATACCGTGAGTGAAGGCACTTCTTCGTCTTCGTTGACAGGTACGCACAGCCGTAGGATGGTCGCGCGCCGTTCCGGAACGAGCGAGCGGAAAAGATACACTACGCGGAAGCGGCGGTTATCGTTTTCCACAAGGTCGAGCGCACGGGGCGAATTAAGGAAATCGATCGCGGTCAGATCGAGTAAAAAGTCGTAGCGAAAGTTAGGGTCGCTGCGTAGGAATTCGACCACGGCGAGCAAATGCTCTCTTGTGGTAAAAAGGGTGGGCATATCGACCGCATGCGGTTTGACCCCGTCTTTTGCCAACGGGCTTTGTAGGAATGCCTGGGCATCGGGCGGGTATTCACCCACCCAAAAAATGCGCGTGATGTGGCTGCGGATCGGCGAGCTTTCGAGCGCTGTGCGCTGTGCCTGATAAAAAGCCGCTCGCCGCTCGGCAACCAGCTTCGTTGCGGTTACCTCACCAAATTTGCTATTCCCTCTTTCTGCCATGGCTCACTTGGAATTGGCAGAGCACAAAATAGAACAAGCCTCACCCACGAGGCTTGTCCGTAATCTCCAGAAATTAGAGGCCAAAAGCGTAGGAGAAACCAAAGTTAAAACGCAGCACAGGACCGTAACCTGTGATGGTGTTAATGGGGATGAGTACTCGGAATTCTGGTTCAAAGTTGACGGTGTTGAAACCGCTGCCCATCGCAATTTTCAGACCAGTGCCCAGCTGTGCATAGATCAGCCCCCCACCAGGCAGGACGTCGATCCAACGCGGCCATGCACCCGGCTGCTGCGCATCTGTTGGGTTATTGGCGACTCCGGCAGTACCATTGGGGAACCAGCGCAGTTGCCCACCGAGCAAGGCTGCATAGTTGACTCCCGCACCCAACCACCAGTAGCGGGCAAACCACCAGTAGTACTTGCCAATCAAATCGAAAGTCACATAACTACGTGAACCAGTCCCATTGAACGTTGTGATCGTTCCACCGGGATCGGAGTAGCGAGTTGTATAAGTGGTGATGGG
>JANWWX010000178.1 GCA_025057195.1 Leptospiraceae bacterium
GCTACCATCATCTATAACATAAAACTACTCCTTATGCAGCTTTTAATTTCGTTGTTACTGCTTTTGGTAGGACCGTTGCAGCCAGTGTTGAACTTTTTTGTCACCGGTTACTTCACTGGCCGCTCGTGCTATGACTATGTCTTTGAGCTCCTCAGTAAACCGCAACAATTTTCGGCGCTGGCGCGCCCGCACCTTCTTGAAATGACAGGTGTCGGCGTCTTCACAAACCTGGCGATGGCAGTCCCTGTTTTAGGCACGATTTTTGTGCCGCTATTGAGTGTGGTGGCAGCCACGCGGCTTTATATCCAGCATTACAAAAAACAGTAGTGCGCGCGCTCATCGGCAGCCTGTGGGTTTTGGCCATTAGCCCAATTTTCGCCCGTGTCGAGCTGCTATTGGACGAGAAGCTGCGCCGCACACCGCTAGAGCAGGTGCTCTACCGCTTCATTCCGGCAACCGGTGCCACTGAGGTGAGTCTAAGCTATGTCCAAAATTTTTTAGAGCCAGCCAAAATCGCTACTTATTTGAAACAGCTCAAACCTGGAACAAAGGCAATCTATATTGGTGCAGAGATATACCCACACGACCGCATGATCGCAGAGCTCAGCCGTCGTAATGACTGGCCTACCACAAGTAGCCGGATTGTTTTTGTCATTAAAAATCATGCCCCACATTACGTAGCATTGCCGCGTGGCTTTTGGGGCCACGAACAGCTCTGGAAAAAATATAGCGAATTGGCCGGACTCCACTACGATGGCCAGTTTCGGCTACATTTCTTAGACAAGCAACTGCACACGCTTGCCGGCTGGCAAAAAGCCTTCTGTGTCCACGAAAGCGGCCAGCTTAGCGGCAAAGCCCTACCCGTCCGCTTCGAACGCACGGGATTTCGCATGGAGTTCCGACAAGCACAGCACGTACAGGCCATTGGGCATTGGCTCTGCACAAACCTGCCAGGCGGTGAACGCCTGGCCGAGCTGCTGGTTGTGCGTACCGACATTGCCTTGGAAGCCAAGCGTACCCGGTTTTCCTTTTGGAAAGATGCACAGCCGCTTCGGGTGAAACTGCGTTGCGATCGTAACCTCCCGGCCGGTTTGGTGGCCGAAATCGTACCAGAAATCCAGCAAGGCGAAACTGAATTTTTCTTGGGTGGTGAGCGCAGTGTCTGCCGCAACCGGCGCTGCCAGCCTAAACGCTTTGTGCTGCCGCAGCTTATAGCTGAAAGACAACTCGAATTGGCATTCCGCGGTGAGCCGGACAATTTTTTCCAAGGCAGACTGCGCCTGCTTAGCGGCGAAATGGAGGTAGCCACCACCCCGCTGCGAATTTTACCACATAGCTGGCTAAACGAGATATTTTACACTCTGCTTTATGCCTCCGAATACCGTAATTATTTTTTGGTGGGCTTGGCGCTATTTTTGGCATTCGGTTGGTTAATTTATTTTTTGCTGAAAAAAACTCACCGTTTACTGCACCAAAAAAGCAAGAATAAAAATGTGCTCCCTCTGCAATGCAGTGCTATGCTGGAGCTGAAGCCGGGGCAGCAACACACCATCACCGCCACCAATAACCCTTTTGGTTGCGAGCTTTGGTCCTTTGGCAGCATCGTCCGGCTCGAGGTCACACCGGATGCGGTCTATGTCCAACACGGCACACAGCACTTCGCTTCCGAAATAAAAAATTTCTGCTACCGATTGCCGGATGGCTATACACTTGATTTCCGTGTTATTGGCCAAAAACTTTTTTTATATCTCTATCGGCTCAGCGCAGAAGAGAATTTTGCGCCAATTGCGACAGCCGCACAAATTCAACAGCCAAAAGCCGTTGGCGGCTGAGTTTGGCCAAGCAGCGCAACGCTTTCTCGTCTCCTGCATCGACGGCGAGCACACGGGCTATGTTGTCTTCTTTGAGGTTTATGAACTCGCTCAGCTCAGAGCAGAAATCCCTCTGCATTGGGTGCACAGTAAACACCCGGAAATTCATGATCTTGGCAGTCTGGTAAAAAGAAGACCCAGCAAAATGGGTGGTATCAAGCAACGAGAGCTCCTGCTCGCCATTTTTGTTGCGCGCCGTGCTCAAAAGCGCACGCAACGCTGGCACGTGGCGGCAAAACCGCGAACAATAAAGAGGACTGATGCCGTTGACACCGTCCACATCGTTGATGATGCTGAGATAGCTCTCCAATTTTTCGCTGTCAAGGGCATCGGCAATCGAAAGCAATTCGCCGTCAGTGATTTCGGTATTGTCATCCTCCAAAGGGATCGAAAGCCATTTTTCGTCGCCATACTCTGCCAAGCGCGCCAAAAGCTCGGCCGTATCGCTGCGCCCCACAGTCACACTAAAGGTAAGGGGGATACCCAGAGTGCGCCAGCGCAAAAGGTCGTCGCTGCTGCGCAGGTTCATGACATAAAGCGCCAGCTGCTTGCTGGCAAGCGGATTGCGTGGCCACAGTTCGCGTGCCTCCCGCACGTAGAGTTTGAAATAGACCGTACGCCCACCACTTTTTGTTTTGTATAGGTATACGCCGTGGCGCGGCCGCAAGCGATACGATTCCTTTTGCAATTCGAAGTGATGGCGGAAAAGCACGTCGAGAAGCTTTTCGCGGCGGGTAGCATCGTAATCGCCAACGCAGGCAATGGAAACGATCGGCACTCCTTTTTTGCGCAGGTACACTGTTGCACAGGCGTCGTCCCCCCATAGCTGCTCCAGCGCCCGGCCGACCGTGCCATATTTCTCCTCCAGTGTCGCTGCCCAGCCACCACCGGAAACGCCCAAAATTAGCACCAGCCAAGCGGTGCAGGCCTTCAGCAAGTGCACGAACATTTCAATAACGATATTCTTCATCGGGCAGGATGTAATTTTCGTCGTATTGGATCTTACCTGGCTGAAGCAGCTGCAGCAGCGATTCGGGATCAGGCACAGGCAGGTTATTGGGGATGTGGTAGAGCGCAAAATCCTGTAGCAACGGGAAATCGCCAGTTGGCTTTTCTTTTTTCACTGGTTTCACTGGCCCTTCTTCCAGGCTGAGCGAGTAATAGGCATTTTCACAGGCGGCACGGTACTCCGCCTCGGCATGCGGCAAGAAACGGCAAGACACGATCACCGGACCTGTGGGGGAAAGCACAATGGCACTTTCCTCGAGAA
>JANWWX010000179.1 GCA_025057195.1 Leptospiraceae bacterium
GAAAAGGTATTCGTCTGGCTGATCCTCGGCCATCTTGATTTCTTCGAGGATCACTTTTTTCTCCGAGGCAAATTCTGCAGGGTTAAAGTGGGAGTTAAAGAACATGTCAGCCAGAACGTCGAGCGCAATGGTCAGGTGCCTTCCGCTTAAACTGACATAGATGTCAGTAATTTCCTTGCTGGTTGAGGCGTTGAGGTGCCCGCCAAGCCGGTCAATGGCCCGCGAAATTTCGGTGTAATCCCTTTTTTGGGTGCCTTTGAACAGCATGTGCTCGACAAAGTGGGAATAGCCCGCCTCGGTTTTCCGCTCGAAGCGTGACCCCATGGGAATCCACAGCCCCGCTGTGGCGCTATTGCGGTAAGGGATATTTTCTACGATGACAGTAAGGCCATTGTCAAGGGTGAAGCTCTCTGGCAGCATGGGTCGGCCACGGCCCGAAAGCCAAAATGCTGGAGCACTTTTCAGGGGGTGGCGATTGCGCTTAATCTGCATCGCGGATAGAAAGCGAAATCTTCCCCTGCCTGTCAATCGCAAGTACTTTTACCTTAACTTTTTGGCCTTCTTTGAGCACGTCGGCCACATTGGCAATGCGCTGGTTGGAGACTTTGCTAATATGGCACAGCCCATCGCGGCCGGGTAAAATCTCAATGAACGCGCCAAAATCGGTGATTTTGCGCACAGTGCCCTCATAGGTTTTGCCGATTTCGGCCTCTGCAAATTGGCCCTCAATCATCGCTCGGGCACGGCGGGCCGCCTCAGCATCCGCAGCAGCGATCTGGACAACCCCACTGTCATCAACATTGATTTCCACCCCGGTTTTTTCGATGATCATGCGGATATTCTTGCCACCTGGGCCAATCAGCTCGCCGATGCGGTCGCGCTCAATGGTGAGAGTCGAGATGCGCGGGGCATTGTCACGCAGCTGCGGCCGCGGCCGGTCCAACACCTTGGCCATCTCTGCCAGGATCTCCAGCCGTCCTTTTTTAGCCTGCTGCATTGCCTTTTCCATGATCTCATAGCTAATGCCCTGCACCTTGGTATCGAGCTGGAAGCCGGTAATGCCTTTCGCCGTGCCTGCAATTTTGAAGTCCATGTCGCCGAAGTGGTCCTCAAGCCCCGCAATGTCGGTGAGCACGGCGAACTGTTCGCCATTGGTTATTAATCCCATTGCCACGCCAGCGACTGGGGCCTTGATCGGAACTCCCCCGTCCATCAGCGCTAAAGCACAGGAGCAGACCGAAGCCATTGAAGAGGAACCGTTCGACTCCAGGATTTCTGAGACCAAGCGCATCACATAGGGGAAGCGCTCGGCATCGGGGATCACGGCTGAAAGGGAATTTTCGGCAAGTTTGCCGTGGCCAATTTCGCGCCGGCCAGGGCCAGTGTAGCGGCGCACCTCACCCACGCTAAAGGGAGGGAAATTGTAGTGCAGGTAAAAACGGCTCGACGATTCCCCCTCAACATCGTCGGTTTCTTGCACATGGAGCTCGGTGCCGAGCGTGAGTACCCCCAGCGACTGGGTTTCGCCGCGGGTAAAAAGCGCCGAACCATGGGTGCCAGGCAACACCCCCACCTCGATCGAAATCGGCCGCAACTCGTCGAGCCGGCGGCCGTCGGGGCGGATACCCTCGTGGAAGATCTGCTCGCGCACGACATCGACCTCGAGCTCGTCGATTAAGGCTTTGAGGAGCTTTTGCTGTTTGGTCGCCTCCTCAGCAGGCAGCGCCGCCAGTTCCGGCTGGAATTTTTCCAAAAGCGCAGCTTTGACAGCATCGACTGCGGCCTGCCGCTCGTGTTTTCCTTTCACTGCGTTGGCAGTTTTCATGTCGGCATAGCCCATTTCGCGGATTTTTTGGATTAAAGCAGAATGGTCCGGTTTTTCGGGAACTGCCATGCGCGGTTTGCCAGCAGCAGCACGCAGTTTCTCTTGCAACGCACACAGGCGTTGGATCTCTTTGTGGCCAAACTGGATCGCCGCCAGCATGTCCTCTTCGCTAGCCTCGTCCGCACTGCCTTCGATCATGGTCACCGCTTTGGCCGTGCCGGCCAGCGCTAAGTTGATGTCTGAGGCATGGATTTCATCGCGGCTGGGGAACAGGATAAACTTGCCCGCGACACGCGCCACCCGCACACCCGCGACAGGACCATCAAACGGCAGCCCAGAAATTGAGAGCGCCGCAGAGGCCGCTGTGATCGCATGCACATCCGCACTGTAGTTTTTGCGTGCGCTCAGCAAAGTCACAAAAACCTGCACTTCGTTGGTGAAGTTGTCGGGGAAAAGCGGGCGGATGGGCCGGTCGATCAGGCGGGAGGTGAGGATTTCTTTGTCGGTAGGACGGCCCTCGCGCTTGATGAAACCACCGGGGAATTTACCCGCGGCGTAAAACTTTTCACGGTACTCGACGGTCAGCGGGAAAAAATCTAAGCCTTCAACTGCATTCTTTGCGCCGGTGGCGTTGGCTAAAAGCACCATGTCACCCCAACGCAGCACGACAGAGCCATCCGCCTGCCGCGCCCACTTGCCAGTCTCTAATTCGTAACTTTCCCCTTTGAGATCTGTTGTCTCTTTAATGACCTTGAACTCGTGTTGCATATCCTGTCCCTTTTTTCACAGCGCCAACTGGCGCCGGGCACAGGGAGTTACTTGCGGAGGTTGAGTTTTGCGATCAGCGCCTGGTAGCGTTCTGCATCGTTACGGCGCAGATAGTCGAGCAGGCGCCGCCGGCGACCGACCAGTTTAAGCAGCCCCACCCGTGAGTGGTGATCCTTGACATGCTTTTGGAAATGGGCAGTCAACCGGTTGATCCGCTCGGTCAAAAGCGCCACTTGGACTTCGACCGAACCAGTATCTCTGGACGACCGCTGGTGCGCTGCGATTAGCGCTTTTTTATCTTTAGCTGTCAACATGCTATTTACTTCCAACTACCCTTTCACTTCCCTTGTGCTCAGGGCATTTTGGCAGCCATAAATAGGCTGACAAGCGTTTTGGTGTTACAAACTACTTGTAACCACCCAAGCAAGGGTTGGATATAAAATTTTTCAAAAAAACTGAAAAAAATCCGCAATTTTCTGGTATTTAATATATAGAGGGACTATGGACGAAAAACGAAAAACTAGCATTTCTTT
>JANWWX010000017.1 GCA_025057195.1 Leptospiraceae bacterium
GATTACCGCATTCAAGTGGAAATCCGAAAGATCATCAACAGTGAAACACACGCGCTACAGCTTACAAAAGGAAAAATTTTACCAGTCAGTGGTACCATCGTTGCGGTTGAATACGAAAGCTCGGACTATTATGAACTAGTAAAATTTTATCTAAAATGAAACTTGCATAGTGGCCATCACCACGGCTTGCGCTCAACTTTGGCCTTGGAGTCCACGCACATAGCGCCGGTAGGCAAGGTATGCTGCCAGATCCGGAAAATGGCGGGCGACAAAGGCCACCAGCTTGTTGGTGAACCCCGGTGCCAAAACGCGCCGGTTGGATTCGACGAGCCGCACCAGGTAGGAGGCCACTTGCTCTGCGCTCATGCGCGAGATGGTGGAGTGGGGTGCACTGCCATCGGTGGGGGTGTTGGTATGGAAACCGGTGGCGATGCCCGCCGGGCGCAGGATCTGCATTCGGATTTTGCTACCAACAGCGCGTAGCTCCGAGGCCCAGGCGCGCACAAAAATTTCTGCGGCAGCCTTGCTTGCGGCATAGACACTGCGACCCGGCATTGCGAAATACTGCATCAGGCTTGAGACCAAAACAAAACGAGGTTCTGACGAATGTTCCAAAAGCGGTGCTGTTGCCTGCGCCACCACGATACACGAAAGTGCATTGGTGCGCAGGGTCAATTCGGCATTGCGGAGTTTAGTTTGGGCAATGGTGCCAATATGGTTGATCCCAGCGTTGTGCACCACTAAGTCCAGTTTCTGGATCCGGAATTTTTGGCATAGCCTATGCAGTTGTGTTGCGAATTGGGGGCTTGCACTATCGGCAGCAAAAAATAGCACAGGCGTTTCAAAGGCATTCGCTGCTTCTTTAAGCCGCTGGCGATCGCGGGCGTTGAGTAGCAGGGCATAGCCCTTTTGTGCCAGAGCCTGCGCAATCGCAAAGCCCAGCCCGCGGCTTGCTCCCGTGACAAGCGCAACACGCTTTTGCGGATCCCAAGCATTAGCCATCAGAACCTCTCCTGCTCGTTGGGGAATTTACGCTCACGCACGTCGGCCGCGTATTGTTCTACGGCACTGATGACACTGGCGCTGAGATTGGCGTAGCGGCGCACAAAGCGCGGCGAAAAGTCGGGGTCAAGCCCCAAGAGGTCGTTTAACACCAGCACCTGGCCATCGGTAAGGTCGCCGGCACCAATGCCAATGGTTGGAATCGAAAGAGAAGCCGTGACACGCCCGGCCAGCTCGGTGGGGACCATTTCGAGTACAATCGCAAACACGCCGGCTTTCTCAAGCGCAGCGGCGGCACGCAGGATATTTTCCGCACTAGACGGGGTTTTGCCCTGCACACGGTAACCCCCGAATGCCAAAAGCGATTGCGGGGTGAAACCCAAGTGTCCCATCACAGGAATGCCACTTTTGATGAGCGCGCGGATCTGCGGTAAAAATAGCCCCTCCAGTTTGACAGCATCGGCTCCCGTCTCTTTGATGATCCGCCCGGCGTTGGCTACGGCATCCCGGACTGAAGTCTGATACGACAGGAAGGGCAGATCGACAATGAGGAATGCCTGTGGGGCGCCGCGGCGGACAATCCGTGCGTGGTAAACCATTTCCTCCACAGTCACCGGCAGCGTGTTGGCATGCCCCTGCATTACATTGCCGAGCGAATCACCGACCAAGATGGCATCAATCGAGGTGCGCGCCAAAAGCCTGGCGAAGGCATAGTCATAGCAAGTGACGACGGCAATTTTTTCACCTAAGGATTTTTTTTTGGCAAAGTCTTGGATGTTCATGATCGTACGCCCCCGGATGCGGGCATAGCGTAGCCCTACCTCCGGGTCTATGGCGTCGGGCTTGAGTTCACACATAATCTGTCGAACCCATTCGCGTGCCCGGTTGAAAGGATGTGGGATGTGCAGCTGTGCGCTGCGGAATGTACCCCCCGAAAACCAAACGATGTCGATGTCGATTTCACGGGGTCCATTTTTAATGCGCGGGATACGCCCAATTTCTTTCTCCAAAGCCAAAATTTGCCCAAGCAATGCTTCCGGCTCTGTGGTCGTTTCAAGCCAAACCCCCTGGTTGAGGAATTTTCCCTGCGCGCGGATTAGGATTGGCCAGGTCTCATAGCGGCGAGTCGTGGCCCGGACGGTGCCCAACCGCGCCAGGCCGCTGATGGCCTGGTCGAGGTAGAAATTCCGATCGCCAACGTTGCTACCTAAAGCTAAGATGTATTCGAATTTCACTGGGTGGGTTTCTGGGCCAACCACGCCTCGACTTCCTGCTGTTTCTGCTTCAACCGCAGCAGGTGGTTTGCCGTGAAAACCGTATAGTCAATATCGCCAGCCAGGATGTCGGCACGGATCGTCTCAAGCCCCGGCAGGTCTATTTCAAAATTGTACGAGGAGGCTTCCAAGGCCAGCTCCTTTGCCTTTTTCCAATACGGCATCGATTCGCGGTAATAGCGTTCTGCTTGAGCAAACGACTCTTTGAGTTCGGGGGCAAAGTCGAGATTGTAAAAGTAAAGATGGCGCTTGTCAAAAAGCGACGCTAAACGCAGGTAAGAGCGCATGATCTGCAAATTGAGGTGCATGTGGATCAACAAGCGGTACTTATGGTATTCTTCGGGGTTGCGGATCGGGCAAAGCGCCTCGCGCGGATGGCGGAATTTCTTTTCGAGTGCGACCTTCAGGAAAAATATATTGCGCCGGATTTCTTCCTGCTGGTAGAGTTGGCGAAAGCTATAAAGCAAGAAAAAGTCCTCCACAAATTGTGGCGACCATTGGTGTAGCCTTTTGGGGATCCAGTCAGAAAATTTGGTGAACATCCCAGACTGGTCGTAATAATAGTCGAGCCGGAGCTGTGCATAAAGCGGCAGTGTCAAAAAAAGCAGGACCCACCATTTCGCCACACCCGATTATCGGCAGGAGGCCATAGCCCCGGAAGTGTTTTATTTCGGCTCAATCGCCCTGCATCAGCTGTGCCAGTGTCACATTGCGGAAGACCCGTCCACGGTTGAGTTCCAATTGGTCGAAATATTCCTTGACTTTGCGCATGAAACTATCTTTAGGATTGTAATCCGGTATGGAATAGTCCGAAGGATCGAGGTCTTCGAGCAAGGTACTGATGCGGATCAAATCGGGGTGCATCGCCAGCACCCAACGGTGGTTTTCTGTCTCGGTGACATAGTTGCGTGCTGCCAGGCGCTCCATAATAAACTTGAATTCCTCCTGATCGCCAGAAGTATATTTGATCAACACATCGGTGGTGCAGTCGTTCTTGCCAGTAAAGAAAGCCTGTGCCAGTCGGCGTAGGATGCTGATACCATACCAAAGCTGGCGTTTGTGCCGTTCGGCAAGTTCCGCCTTTTTGCTCAACCGCAAGAGCTGGGGGTACTGGTTAAAGAACGCGATTTCGGCACCGAAAAGCACAATCAACGCGGAAACATAGAGCAAAAGCAAGGTGAGTGGCACCAGCGCGAGCGTGCCATAAAGCGCTGCTGTGCCTTTGGAAAAATGGGTCACATAGTATTTGTAGAGCAAAAGGAAGATGACCCACGAGATGGAAGTGACTGTCGCACCGATGGCAGCAGCCCGCCACTGCACAAAGGTGTAAGGGATGACTTTGTAGAGGGTGAAAAAGAGCAGGAAAATGACTAAAAACGGGATGAGCAGGTTGCCGAGCGCCGAAATCACCCGCCGCCAGAGCGGTGCTTTCTGGATGATTTTGAAACTTTTCATGCTGTCGGGTTTATTGCCATCGTGCAGCGCCTGCAGCATGACATAGTGATCCCCGACGGCGATGAATTTGGATTCCTTGGCAAAATAGCGCACGGCGTGCAAATCCACATCCGGGATATCAGAGAATGCTTCCCATTCGATGGTGCTATCCGGCAAGAAACGGGTATAGCGCAAAAGGCCATCACGCCCAACTGCCACGGCGTTGCCGTCGGGGGCTGCCGCAACATCCTGGAAAAATAGGGTTTCAGCGGTGGCCACGGGCTTCCAGCTTGTGCCTGCGTCGCGCGAAACGAGCAGCAGTCCCGCCTCGCCCACAATATAGGCATAATTTTCGGCGACAGCAATCCCGGTGATCGACTCCCGGCGTGGGCGCAGCGCACTGAGCACAGGTTTAAACGGCGTGAATGTCTCCCCCGCGTCCTCGGTCAAAAGGGCTGTGCTGTCGTCGCCGACCAAAAGCCAGGCCCCCGGGCGCAGCCGCGCGATTTGGTGTAAATTGGCACTGAGCCCCTGTTGGTAGTTGGGTTGCCAGGTCTCTCCGCCATCGGTGGTACGTAAAATCAAACCGTCGCTGCCAATGATGACTGCGCTGCGTTCGGTAATAAACTGCATGCGACGGAACGAGACCTCATAAACTCGGCCCTCTTGCTCTCGGTAGAAACGGCGTACGCGGAATTTGTTGCCGTCTTTGCTGATGAGCAGGATCCCATTTTCAGTGATGATGAATTCGGTGTTGCCCGAACGGGCATAATCCACGAAAACAGCATTCCGTAGCATCGAGGCATCTGCCCGCGCTGCGCTGTCCACGATGTCTTTGCGGCTTTCTGGAATTATGGTATTGCGCGCGCCATTAAAGACAATGCGCTGGTTATCGACCTCGTAATCCACACCGCGCAGGATATTTTTTTCTTTAAACGGTTTGCCCTTTTCGCTTTGGACCAGAAAGACTTGCTTGTCACCCAGGATCTGCACGGTGTCTTGTGCGATGTGTACCTGGCGGAAATTGGGCGAGGCAAATTTGGCCAAGATGGACTGCGCGAGACTGATGCCCACCGCCAAGACAGCCGGGCCAAAGACCATGACCATGATGAAACCTGCGATTTTCTGCAACATGGGCCGTTTGCGGTTCACCCGCCAGATGCGGTTGATAGCATCCTCGATGTTGCGCAGGACACTCGTCGCAGAAAAAAGCAATACCAAAAAACCCACGCCGCCGATGGCGCCGGCATTTTTCAAAAATTCGCGGATGATGTTGAAATAGGGTTCGAGATCGATCTTCAGGCCATTGAGTCGGGCAAAGTCGGCGATGCGGTCGAAATAGAGCTCAATGTCGATGAAGCGCGAACCAACCATCATGACCACGACCAGTGTCGGTACAAAGCTCACGACAATTGCGTAGCTGATTGAGGCACTGCGCAACAGGACTTCGTCATCGAGGAATTTGCGAAAGGTCGCCATGGCAAAGAGGATCGACGACTGCAGTTTTCGCTGCAGTTTACGGGTTTCATCAAACTCCCCAGAAAGAGTTTTCGCAAAAAAGTCTTTGATCCTCAAAACCAATCCCGGCTTTTGCGACTCAGCCATTTTTCCTCCTTAAAAAAGGTGTCAATCGACCATCAAAACAATTTTTCCTGTGCTGCCCCGGCTTTCCAGCAGCTCGTGCGCTTCGCCAATTTGGCGCCACGACATCTGCCGCGAAACAAAAGTTTTTACTTTCCCCTCGTTAAACAGCTGCAGGATGGCGGCAAGCTCTTCGGCAATGAGCTCTGGGTTATCTTTAGCGATGCGCAGCATGTTGACGCCATAAAAGCCACGGCTATGCACCATCAAATCCACCATCGATAATGTCAGCATGCTCACCAATTGTGGTACCAGGAATGGCAATCGCAGTGGGTTGCGGTCGGTGAACGCGGCAGCCCCAAACGCCACCACACGCCCATTGGGCCGCAATAGATTGAGGTCTTTTTTGAAATAGGCACCACCGACCGAATCGAGCACGACGTCGATATTGGCCCCTCCGGCGAGGCGCAGGACTTCGCGTTCAAAGTCGGTGGTTTGGTAGTTGATGGCATGGTGCACACCGAATTGGCTGAGCAGTTCGAGTTTTTGTTCCGAACTGGCAGTGGCAAAAATTGTGCAGCCTGCGTTGCGGGCAAGTTGCACGGCGGCCAATCCAACACCCCCTGCGCCAGCATGGATCA
The DNA here is from genome assembly GCA_025057195.1 of Leptospiraceae bacterium. GTDB lineage: Bacteria > Spirochaetota > Leptospiria > Turneriellales > Turneriellaceae > JANWWX01. The sequence continues at coordinate 5,933 of JANWWX010000017.1, forward strand.
ACACATTGGCACCACGGCGCAGCGGGCCAGTCCCAAAAAGCGCATGGTATGCAGTGAGGAAGTTTACTGGGATCGATGCGGCCTCAGCAAAGCTAAGTTTTGGGGGTTTGCGTACGACCAAGCGCGCATCGGCCACTGCCAACTCCGCATAGCCACCAAAGTGGGTGAGTGCCATGACCTCGTCACCAGTACGGAACGGCACACCATCGCTGGTTGCTTGCACAACACCAGCCACCTCGTAGCCGGGAACAAACGGATAGCGCGGGGCATCGTTGTACATGCCCTTGCGGGCCAGGATGTCTGCGAAGTTGAGGCCGAACGCGCGCACCGCAATCAAAAGCTCACCCGATTTGGCTTCTGGCTCAGGCCAGCTTTCGATGTGCAACGCCCCCGGACCCGACGGCGAACGGAAAGGTATGGCTCTCATGGTCTCTTGGTCCGATGCAGGTGTTTAGCTTTTGTAGGGGTGGCTCGCTGCCTTTTGCGGGGAGCCATCGGCGCAGGTGCCAGTTCCCTTTGTGGCTTTTTTCTGCTGCGCCACCAGCTGAGTTTATGCATCCGTTTTTCGTTGAGGATGCGGATGGTCTCCACAGCATAAGCAATCGCCACCGCTGTACCCTGTTCTTTTTGCAGCGCCTGATAAATGCCAGCCATGGCCTTGAGGTCGCGTGGCCGCGCGCCGACCAGCCGCGCTAGGATCTGCTGCAGCTCGCGGTTGTCACGGTCTTCTTCTGCCATACCCCTGATGGCATTACGCACCATAAAAAAGAAAGAGCTTTTATTGCGGTACTTTCTCAAAACCGCTGCAACGATAAAAAACTCCGGCCAGCGTGGGGAAATCGCCTTGCGCGATAGAAGGCCATAGCCAGCACCGACCAGGCGGGGCACACCCCACTTCAGCCATGCGTCCACCCCTCCACTGGTGCTTTTGGCCTTCCTTGCCATGTCGGTAAAGGTGATCATGCCGGGCGGCATGTCAAATGCAAAAACTGGTCGTGCGTTTTGGCATGCTGCAAGAAAATAACACTACTTTCCCCCGCATCGGGAGTGATGGTTGCCGCGCTGCGTTGCCCTATTTTATATTCGAAGCGATAAAAGCGCCGGCCGGTGCTGGTGCTGCGCGACTCGAGGAAAATTAACTCAAAGCGGGGAAACTCTGCGAATTCGGCGACTGCTATTTCGAGCAACTTGAGCCGCCAGTGTGCAGTGTGGTTGCGGTAGAAAAAGGCATAGCCCGAAAGGGGTGGCCTGCGAAAGTCGGTGTGCATGGTTTCAGCCATCACCCAACGCGCATTCTGGATTTGTGGATCCTGCGGTATTTGGGGATATGCCGAAAAAAAATGCGCCTCACAGAGAAGTTCCCGGTGCAGCACATCGCTTGCTTGTGGTGATATTTTATGCACCCACAAACATGCCAGCGCGATAGCGGGGATTTTACGTCTGCGCATTTTCTAAAAAAAGGGCTGCAGCACCCAGGATCCCGAGATCTTCATCGCCGTGGGTGAAATGGAAAATTGCCTTATCGTGGAAAAACGTGAAGGTATGCTCGCGCCAGGACTTTTCGAGTGCCGCGCGCAGCAGATTTTCGGCCGCTGCCACGCCACCGGTGAAAATAAAATGCAGCAAGTTCATAATCTGGGTCAGCGCCGCTGCCGCAATCCCCAGTGCCTCACCGGCAAGAGTATAGGCTCTAACCGCTGCCACATCCCCACTTTGCGCACGCCGGGCAATTTCTGCAGCAGTTAACTTTTCCCCAGTCGCTTCTTGATAGCTCAGGCTGATGCCGGTGGCAGAAGCGTAGGTCTCAAGGCAGCCCAGAGCACCACAGCCACAGCGGCGCGGTTGTGCGCTGCAGGCACTAAAACCGGCAATGGGGATATGGCCAATTTCAAAAAAATTGCCGTTCACCCCACGCTCTAATTTGCCGGCAAAGATGCAGCCACCGCCCACACCGGTGCCGAGGGTAAAAACGGCAAGGTTGGGCATGCCACGCAGCTTGCCATAAAAAAATTCGCCCAGCGTGGCCGCGTTGGCGTCATTTTCGAGCCGGATGGCTTTTTGTGGGAAGCGGGCAGACAGTTCTGCCACCACCGCAAAGTTTTTAATCTGCGGCATATTGGCCGAAGCAACGATGATTCCTCGTTCCAAGTCGAGTGGGCCGGGGGAACCAATACCCACCTGCGTTGCGCCGGAAAATTCGGCACGTGCGATGATGCCTGCAAGCTGCTCGAGCAAAGCAGCGTTGCTTTGGCTTGCAATCGGTTCGCTGCCGCGGTGGAAAACCTGGTTACCACGGACCAGCCCATATTTGATACTTGTGGCCCCGATGTCGATGCCCAGGATACCGGTTGTTTCAGCCATAGACAATTTGCGGCACTGGGAATGTCAGACGGAACTGCGGGATCGCCAAGGCCAGCCGCGGCGGGTACGAAATAGAGTGGTAATCCGGCAGCGCGCGCGAACCCTCGATGCTGTCCACAAAGGCAAGCTGTGCCCAGCCGTTGCCCGTCGGCCGGGTCTCCAAAAAATAACTGCTATTCCCATTTTCCAATCGCCGCTGCAGCAGTGAAAAAGGCAATAAGGCCGTTGTCACCGGCAGCGCAAAAAGGCGCGGTTTCAGCGAAATAGAATAAATGTTGTCGCCGCTTTCCATTTGGCGCACATCGATGTGCCAGCCGTCGCGATTTTTTTGCCAGTTAAATTGCGCCAACTCTTTCGGAATAGCCCAGTTGCGGCGCCCCCATTCGACCGATTCGGGGGTCGAAACCCAAATCCGGGTGATGCGGAGATAGTTCTTGCCGCGGTGGGCAAAAAAACCGGGAATATAAAGTAACTCGTCGTACGGGCCACAGTTGGATTTCTCATAGTGCACCAGCATGACTGCGCCCACACCACCCACGAATGTGCGGGCGTCTTCTTCTGCGAGCAGGCCAGATTCCAAAACACGCTTCTTGTGTGCTGGGAAGAGGATCACCACACCACTGCCTTCTAATTGCCAGGGCGGTGGGAACTCCTTTTTTGCCATAGCGAACGATCGAAAAAATACTCAGCGCGTCAAAGAGATTGCCGCAGCGCTCTGGCGAAAATTTTGCGGAAATCGTTTTCGGCCACTGGTGCTGGATTCGAAAGATGGCAGCTATCCGTACTTGCGACAGCAACCAGCGCATCCAAGTTTTGCCCACTAATTCCCAAGGCCACGAGATCGGCTGCAATGCCCAGTTCCGCCTTGAGCCGGCTGAGCCAGGGGATGAAGGAGCTGGCATCTCCGGAACCGGCTACTTGCGCCAGGCGTGCAAATTTTTCGTGTGCTATTTCGAAATTGTGCGGTAGGGCATGGTCGATCATCACGGCATTGGCCAGGCCGTGGTGCAAACCGCAGACCGCAGAAAGCGCATGCGCGCACGAATGCACAATGCCCAAACCCTTTTGGAACGCCACCGCCCCCATCATGGAGGCCATGAGCATGTCGCTGCGCGCGGCCAAATCCCTGCCGTTTTTATATACCACAGGCAATGCGCGTGCGGCCAAATGCAGTCCCTCCAGCGCGATGCCATCTGCCATCGGGTGGTAGCCTTTTGCCAAAAAGGCTTCGATCAGATGGGTCATTGCATCGAAACCCGTGGCAGCAGTCACTGCGGGTGGCAGCTCAAGGGTTAGCTCGGGGTCGGCAAAGACGGCACGCGCCATCAACCGCGGCGAAAAAATCACCTTTTTCACATGGTGAGTGTCATCGGCAATTACCGTGCTGCGGCCGACCTCAGAACCGGTGCCAGCAGTGGTGGGGATGGCAAACCACGGCGGGATTTCGCGGTCCACTGGCCGCGCATCTGCTTTGCCATCTTCGTAGTCAAAAATATCGCCGGGATGGTGGAGCATCAAGGCCACCGCCTTGGCCACATCGAGTGCGGCACCACCGCCAATGCCTAAAATTGCCTCGGCGCCCGCTGCACGCAATGCCGATACCCCGGCCAGCACCTGAGCACGCACCGGATTTCCCTCCACTCCGTTAAAGATGTGGAGCTTTAAACCTGCACGCTCGAGCTCGGCGATGAATTCGCGGAAAAAGGCCAGCTGGCTGAGTGCGCGGTCGGTGACGACAAAAAGGTTTTTAATTCCCTCTTTCAGAAAATGGTCTTTGGCCAGATGGCGCGCACCGGGGCCAAACGTGATTGCGGTCGGAAAACTAAATTGGGAAATTGCCATCAGATAATTTCAAAGTAGCGGCGCAACTCCCAATCAGTCACTGCATCCTGGAACTGCCGCCATTCCCATTCGCGCGTGGCCACAAAGTGCGCGATGAATTCCTCCCCAAAAATCTCCCGTGCTATTTTGGATTCTGCCAGGCGCTCTGTCGCCTCGTGCAGGTTGCGCGGTAACCGCGGCACATTGCTTTCTGCATAGCCTGAGCCCTTCACCGGCGGTGCCTCCAGCGGGAGCTTGTGCTCGATGCCATAAAGCCCAGAGCCTAACGCCGCAGCGAGCGCTAAATAAGGATTGGCGTCTGAGCCAGAGACACGCACCTCGACTCGCGTCGATTTTTCCGAGCCTGGGATCACCCGGTGCGACACGGTGCGGTTATCCACTCCCCAGCTCGGACGCACCGGTGCCCAGAAGCCATCCACCAGGCGCTTGTACGAGTTGATGGTCGGGGCATAAAATGGCAAAAGCTCGGGCAAAAGCCGGATTTGGCCGGCAACGTAGTGCTTGAAAATAGCACTCATTTTGTACGGATCCGAGGCATCAAAAAACACATTTTCGCCATTTTGGTTCCACAGCGACTGGTGCATGTGGCCAGAGCAGCCGGGGAGTTGTGCATTCCACTTGGCCATGAAGCTGGGCACAATGCCAAAGCGGCGCGCGATCTCTTTCACCCCGGCTTTGAAAAGCACCGCACGGTCGGCACTTTCCAGTGCAGGGCTATAAAGGATCGCTGCCTCATAGACTCCCGGCCCAGTTTCGGTATGGATGCCTTCCAGCGGCACGCCAAAAGCCGCCAGTTCGTCCATTAAAGCGTTGAAATATTCTCGCTCATAATTGGCCCGCAAAAGCGAATAGCCAAACATGCCAGGTGTGATCGGCGTCGGGCGCACGTAGTTTTTAGCGTCGAGGCTTGCTGGTGTTTCGCGGAAATTGAACCACTCGTATTCAAAGCCGTTTTTGGCAACAAAGCCCATCGCCTCAGCACGGGCAACCACGCGGCGCAAAACTTGCCGTGGACAAACCGGCAACGGTGTGCCATCTTCTTTGACAAAATGGCCTAAAAAAAAGGGGACATTGTTGTCCCATGGCACGTTGCGCTCAGTGGAAAGGTCGAGTTCCACCAAAGCATCAGGATAGCCGCTATGCCAACCCGTGTAGGATGTATTGTCGTAGCATAGATCGGCGATGTCCCAGCCAAAGACGACGTTGCAAAAACCAAATCCCGATTCTGCGGCCGAGCTAAACTTTTCAAAGTGCAGGTATTTGCCGCGCAGGACACCGTCGATATCGGTGATGGCGACTTTGACTTTTTTGGTGCCTGATTGTGCCAGGCGGGCAATAACTTTTTTGGCGTCAGCAGACTGCGGCATTGGCATTGGTCCTGGCACGCCCTTGCTTCCCGCCGGCGCGCGTTGTGCGAAATACTGGACTCGAACCAGTGACCTCTACCATGTCAAGGTAGCGCTCTAACCAGCTGAGCTAATTCCGCGTTTATCTGCGCTCTTTATGCACGTTTCAGCGTGTCAATGAAGATTGCACTTACTTTTGGATCTCCAAGCATGGACCCATCCTAAGCTCTTTACAGCCTGCCGCAAAACACAAATACAGCAGAATGCGCAGCGCGGTTTACCCTGGCAGTTTTGACCCTTTCACCAACGGGCACCTCGACATTGTGCACCGGGCGATCCGGCTTTTTGACCGGCTGACCATTGCGGTGCTACGTAATACCTCGAAAAAAAGCCTTTTTACCCCGGAAGAGCGGGTCGAGATCATCCGTGAGGTGGTCCGTGATTTGCCGCAGGTGCAGGTCGAAACGTTTGAGGGGCTTTTGGTCGATTTTTGCCGCAGCCGACAGATCCGCACGGTGGTGCGCGGCCTGCGCGCAGTCTCCGACTTCGACTACGAGCATGCGATCTTCCTGATGAACCGCAAGCTATTGCCGGAGCTGGAAAC
>JANWWX010000180.1 GCA_025057195.1 Leptospiraceae bacterium
GAAAATCCCTCTTGAAAAAGAAAAAACCACCATTGATCCACTCGTTGGTAAATTCTGGCTTTTCGGAAAATTCTGCAACACGCTCACCGTCGAGTTTGAGTTCGCCAAAACGCGAAGGGGGGTTCACTCCCAAAACAGTCCCTATTTTGCCGTGGCGCTTGTGGAATTCAAACTCGTCATGCAAATTGGCGTCGGTCAAGCCATCGCCATAGGTGACACCAAAAAATTCGGCATCGCCGAGATACTTTTTCGCCGCACGGCCGATGCGCCCGCCAGTCATGGTGAGCTCACCCGTGTAGGCGACAGTCACCTGCCAGTCGTTGTCGTGTTCCACCGAATGCACTGTGGTCTTGCCTGTTTTAATATCGACTGTGAAGTCGCTATTGAGTGCGGCATAGTTAAGGAAGTATTCTTTAATCACTTCCGATTTGAAGCCAGTGCAGACGATGAAACGGCGGAATCCATGTTTGGCATAAAGCCGCATGATATGCCAAATGATCGGATGCCCCCCGATGGGCACCATCGGCTTTGGGCGGAATTCAGTCTCCTCTTTCAACCGGGTACCCAGGCCACCGGCGAGGATGAAGATGGGAACGTTGTGCATATTCCTCCTAAACTAAATTTTGGTGTTCCAAGATCAAACGAATATCATAATGCGTCTTGGCGATCACCTCACGCCAAGAGTTATCGTTTCGGAGTAGGAAATACCTGCGGAAAAGATCTACTTTTAAGGCAGGGAATTGTTTTTTTTCAATCAGGTAGCGCCACAACGCGTGCGTGGGATTCAACCGCCGTAGCTTGTGCTCAGGAATATTGCATTCTCTGGCAATCTCTTCTACTGGCACCCATGCACGCAATTTGAAGCCTGCTTTTTGGAAAAACTGGCTGAGGCCAATCTCGTAGCGCCTTATGATCAGCGGCTTAAAAAATGCTGGAAGCGAGCGCACGCTTTGCCAAAAGCTAGTGAAGGCAGGATGGGTAATCACATCACGGTGGAAAAGCAAAAAGTAACTCATGAGGTGGTATTGTCCCTCGTAAGAGTCTATCAGCCCCAATATTCCGTCTTCGTAGGCATGAAAAATGCGCTGCATGGGGTAAAGCGGTGCATAGCAGCTGTCATTGGTGAAAAGGATCTTCTCATAGCGAGCATAGTCTATCCCGGAGTCGAAAAGCCCGCAGCGCCAAGAGGTAAAATCTCGGCCAGGACCCTTGCGGATAATTACCACTAGGCAGACCGACGATAAAAGCTTTAGTGTCGGTGCTTTCATACCTGCTGAGGTGCTCACCACCACCACATCGAAGCCATCTTTGGCCAGGCTGCGTAGGTAATGCAAAGCAGGTTGCGAGATGAGGTCTTTTGTGTCGTGGCAGGCAAAAATGCAAAGATATTTTTTTCGCGACTTAAAATTGCCTTTGATCATTTTAACAATGCCGGGCTTGTATTGGAACAGCAAATCTGCGTGTAGCAAAGCGATCAGATCCCAGAAAAGAGTGTGCAAAAAGGCACGAATTTTGAAAAGAAAACTATGCTCCATCAGCCAATACAATTAGCAAATTCTATAGTCCAGCCTAATCGGCAATGGGACAATGCTTTTCCCACATGCCTCTACCATGGCGCCCCAGATCCGCTCCATGGCGTGGGCATAGCTTGGTTCTGCTTTCTGATCCGGTTCAAAGCAATTTTTGAGTTGTGCAATCTTTTCGGCAGTAAGCCATCGGTCAGCAACCCGGGCGTTGAGCCAGAACATGGTGCCACCCACGAAATAAGGAAAATTATTTTTTGTCAGTCCTAAAATTTTTTCAATGTTCTTATAACGTGAATAGTTCACATCCTGCCGCATGCCCTGCCGGATCAATGCTGGGGCTGAACCCAAAATGCCGGTTTCAGGGTTTTGCAGAAATTTAACAATACAATCCCACGATAACTCCCCTTTACCAATGAGTGGCAAAAAAAGTAATTCCAGCCATGCTTCCCCGGCAGCGGCGGGAAATTGTGGGCTGCGCTTGGTGTGGAGCTTCAGATAAAAATCATATTGCCTACCGGATTTCGAAATATGCTCATAAAGCCGAATAAAGCCCAAAGAATCCCTGCCGTGCGCTGTGCCGCGCAAAACCTCGAGCTGGTACTGTTTTTCCCAACGCCGATCCCACGCGCGGTCCGCCGGATTGCCCTCTGCCAGGTGCACGTAAATGTCGGCCTGCGGCAGGACTTGGCGGCAATGGCGCAAAAGCCAAACAAGGATATCAGGGTAGTGTGCATGGATGAGGACTGCAAGTCTAGGGTTTTTATTCTTGTGGACAGGTTCCAATTGACACGCTTTTTGCCACTGGCCTTTGCGCCACTCTTCGATGGTGATAGTCTCTAAGTTTTTTTTCTGCGGTAGCTCGATACTGAAACCATAAATGCCTTTTTCGATCCGGGGTGACGGGACTGCGTTGCAGAGGCTATTGCCGCTGCGGGCACGGATTCTTATTTCTGGCTGTGTCGTCCATCCGACCAAGCAGTGCTCACCGGATGTCGGTACGTATTGGGAGAAGAATTCGACATGAACATGCGGGCGGCCTGCTTTGGCCTGGAGGTAGGCTAAAAATTGGGGGGCTATGCGCTGCAAAAACGGGGCTACCAAAAACTTAAAAAGCCGGCGTAGCATTAGCCTAAAACGGGGGCAAGTGTTGTCTTGTTATCGTAAATCCAGCGGGCAATTTCTTCCACAATCGTCTGCGGCATGATTTGTGGCTGCCAGCCGGTGGCGTTGATGACTTTGCGGTTGTCGCTCAAGTAAATACGAATGTCTGCGACTCTATCTTCTGCGACTCCGTTGATCGGGACCTTTTTTCCGGTAGCATTCTGGCAAAGTGTTGTCAGCTCCAGCAGCGAAATACTGCCTGCGCGTCCACCCCCGACGTTAAAGAGCATGCCCGAAAGGGTTTCGAATTTTTTAGTTTGTATCTCGAGTAATCGGAAGAGATCATGGACATGCAAAATATCCCGCACCTGTTTGCCAGTGCCACCATAGCCAAAATAGCTCAACGGTTTGCCATAGAGGTGTGCAGCCACCCAATGCACCACCACTCCCTGGTCAACCTTGCCCATCTGCCAAGGACCAGTCAAAACT
>JANWWX010000181.1 GCA_025057195.1 Leptospiraceae bacterium
AAAGCATCGAGGCGCGCGCGCGCGATTGCCACCGCCATCTCACTTCGGTTGGGATTTAGCACCTGGATGTGGCGAAAGACCTGTTCTGCTTTTTCAAATTGGCGCAACTGCAAATGGAGCTGTGCCAAGCGTAAGTGGGTTTCGGTGTGTCCAGGATGGCTGCGCAGGATCGCATCGATCCGGCGGCGGGCAAGAGAATACTGGCCATTGTCGAGCAAAAGCTGTGCGCGCAGCGACTGCGCATCGGGGTTTTCCGGACGCAGCCTTTCGGTTTCATCGAGGCAGCGGTTGAGCTGGGCGCTTTCACGCAGGAGGTAAGACGCCTGCGCACAGAGCAGATAGCCATCGGCATTTTTGGCATCGAGGCGCAAGGCCTTTTCGACCAATTCAAAAGCAGGTTTTGCCTCCCGGTTTTGTAAATAAAGCCGAGCCAATAAAAGCAGCGACGGTACGTGTTCACCATTGCGCCGTAGCGCTTCGTGCGCCAGGTCAAATGCGCGTGCGGTTTCCCCGTTTTTTTCTGCGGCCAGCGCTTGGTCGTAAAAATACTGCAGTGGGCGCTCGCTGCTTGCCAGCGGTAAGATCGCTAAAAGTAGCCATAGCAATTGTGCGTGCCGGTTCATGGAATAAAATAACCGCTGACATCGAGGCCGCGCCGGTTGCGGAAGCGCGCGCTCACCCGAATATCGACGTATTGGCCTGCCACTTGCCGGCGCACCAAGCTTTGGTAGCCCAATACATAGCGCACCTCTTTTTGCCCACGCAGGAGCGTATCCAGGTTAGGATCGATGCCCAAGGCGCGGTAGTATTTTCCCCCCGTTTTTGTGGCCAATTCCTCGAGCGCGGTTTTTGCCTCTGGATTTTGCAGAGCCTGTGGGTGTTCAAACGAGACGACATAAATGGGAATCTGGTGCGCACGGGCATACGCCACGAGCCGCGCCTTGTCGTATGGCTCCAGGGCATCGTCGTCAGCTTCTCCTGCGGTGAGATAGATCACAGCCCTTTTGCCTAAACGGGGTAAAAGCTCGCTGATGGCGTCGTAAAGTGCAGTGCTCATCGTGGCAAGGGGTGTGCCCTCTCCACGCGCGACTACGTTTTTTACCGTGGCCAAGAGTTTGAGCCGCGAGTTAATGAAATCGCTTTCAGCCCGCACGTCGTGGCCATGGCTGATGACGCGATAGCCATCCTTTTCGCGGATTTTGGTCAAAAGGTGATCCAGTACCCACTGCATTTGGCCTTCAAATTCCCGCATCTTTTCGCTCCGCGCCACCAAAAGTACACACGACAGGATATCGCTAAAGCGTTGCAAGTAGTCGGTATTGAGATTGCCGACCGGTGCATCGTTTTCATAAACCCGGAAATCGCTGTCTGATAGCGTGGTCAGGAATTGTGGCTCTTCGGCAGACCCTGCTGAGACCGTGACATAAATACCAACGATAGGAAATTTAGCGGCATTGATTTTTTCGATAGCTAAATAGAGCTGTGCGAATTTTTCTGCGGCTGGTACAAACTGCACCACTTCGCTGGCACCATAATCGGCGACATAGAGATTGCGGAAACTGTCATAAACCGCGGCATAAGCGCGGGCAAAGCGCATAGGCCGGCCATCGGGACGGGTGTAGCCGGTGATTTTGCCAAGCAGCTCGCCTTTGCGGTTGAGCCGCAAGATACCCTGCACTTCGTCTGCGACAAGGAATTGTTCACCAGCGCTGTCATAGCTAATGTGGCGTGGTCGGGTCAGCTCAGGTGGTGAAAATTCCTCGACCAAAACACCGTAGCGGTCAAAGTGCGAGATGCGGCCTGCGGCAGTTTCGGTGACCCAAATCGAGTCCTCGTCGCACCAGACACCAAACGGCGTCTGCAGTGGTTCGCCCTCCTGCGGACGGCGGATGAAAGCGATGAAACGGCCGTCGTCGGCGATGCGCTGCAGCCGGTTATTGCCAGAATCGGCAACCACGAATTCTCCCTCGCGGTGGCAAATGCCAGCCGGGCCGCGGAATTCGAGTTCCCCACTGCCCGTCCGGCCGATGGCCGAAGGATTCAAAAAATAAGACAAAAAGCGGCGCGTCTTGCGATCCAGCCGGTGGATTGTGTCAGACTGGTAGTCAGTGATCCAGATTTCGTTTTGGTTGACTGCAAATGCCATCGGGTAGTTCAATTTACCGGAAACACGGTGGCGGTTTTCGATCGGCTCACCCTGCGCCGAAAGTGCCAGCATGTTGCCGATCTCGAAGTTGCCTAAGGACAACACTGCCAGTTGATCAGACGGCAGCTGACCGACGAAAGTAGGGCGGTTGTAGCGGTAGCCCTGCGCCTGCGGTAAGATGCGCAAAAAATCGAGCCGTCCTTCGCCCTCGGTTTCCGGGTGCGTTTCCAACCACTGGATGCGCTGGCGCAGGGTGAGATCGTGCGGTAGCGCCCGCACCAGTTGTGCGTATTCCTCCAGTGCGGCATCCGTTTGTCCCGAGTAGTAGTATGCCTGCGCTAAAAAGCGGCGCGCCCAATGGAATTCAGGGTTGATGAGCAGAACTTGGGATAGCTTTTCAATGGCAGCATCGTACTTGCGGTCCTGGTAAAGAAGCCAGGCCTTTTGGAATTCTGCCTCCGCCAGATTCTGCCGGATGCCAATCACTGGATAAAATACCGCCCAGGAAAGGCCTGCGGTCAAAGCTAATACCAAAAGTGTTAGCCACACGCGTTTGTGCAGTACGAATTTGGGGGGTAGCAAAAGCTGCATCAAGATGTGACATAATACTGGGCTGGCAAAGCTCTGTCAAGTGCATTTGGCTAAAGCTGGAAGAGTAAGTACCCAAGCATTGGTTGTTTAAAAACTGCAAAAGCCACTAAGCACACCAATCCTATTGCTATGTTGCAATCCAGAGGCGAAATCCCGTTCTCTATCGTTTCGCGTTGCCTACTGTGGTGGTGGAGAGAGAGGTTTTGATGAGGAAAACTGCAAAAATTCGGTGTAAATATACCCCTCAGTGCCCCACATCTTGACTTTCATGTCGTAATTACTGAAAAACATTCCCCGGTCTTCAGCTTCCAGCTGTTCCGCCCCGGGAACGATCCCCTCTT
>JANWWX010000182.1 GCA_025057195.1 Leptospiraceae bacterium
ATACTGGTTTTGCGTTTTTTGTCCATAAGTCCCTCTATATATTAAATACCCAAAAAACGCAGAATTTTTTCAGTTTTTCTGAAAAATTTTTTGCCGGGCTGTGGTTTGAAGGGCTTTTACATAGAACTCAGTGTGCTGTGGGCTCCATGTTTTTTGATACTTTTGCTTGGGTGGTTACCCCTCCCTACAACGTTGCTTCCTCTTGACACCCCGTTTCGGTGATAAAATATGTCGAAAGCCATCGACATTTCACCGGAATTGTTCGACTGGGGGCTCGATGATCCAGGGAAATTACTTCGAAATGAATTCTGACCTGCAGTTTGTCCTCGACCACTTTGTGGATTGGGACACGATTATACCACTGCGGGAAAATGGCTTTGCTGACGCGGCAGAGTATCGGCGCACGGGAGATAAAAGGCTTGAATTTGCGCCGTCGAGTGTTGCCGAAGCACTCGAAAACTACCGTGCAGTCTGGCTGCAGACTGGCGAGCTCGCCGGAAAAGAAGTGGCACCAGCTGCCCGCGCGATGGAAAGACATGGTTTAAAATTCGAAAACGGCAAAGTCATTTTCCCACCAGACACATTGCGCCTGGTCGATCTTTTTAGCCAATCCGGCATTCTGGCCTATTCGATGAACCGGCGCCATGGCGGCTTGGGCATGGGGCTTACTGCCTCTTCGGTGGTACTTGAACTGGTCTCACAGGCTGACCCCGCTTTTGGCATCACGATTGGCTGCTTCAATTTGGCAGAAGTGATCGAGCGTTTTGGCAGTGAAAAAATGATCGAGGAGTGGGTACCTAAGATGGCCGCAGGAGAGGTGACCGGCGCGATGGCGCTCACCGAACCAAACTATGGCTCCGATCTCTCGCACATCACCACCCGCGCCGTCAAAGGCGAGGACGGCATCTGGCGGTTGACCGGCACCAAGCGTTTTATCACGCATGGCTGCGGGGTCGGCGATCGCCCGAGTGTCATCTTGACCTTGGCGCGCAGTGGCGGCGCTGGCGCCAAAGGGCTATCCTTTTTCTTAGTGCCCAGCACGGAGGTGCAGGTCGCGCGCATTGAGGAAAAACTTGGCTTGCACACATCGCCGACCTGTGAAATTGTTTATGAAAATAGCAAAGCAGAGCTGATCGGCAAAGAGGGCATGGGCTTAGTGCGCTACGCGATGGATATGATGAATGGCGCGCGCATGGGGATTGCTGTGCAGTCGCTTGGCATCGCGCAGGCCGCACATAACGAAGCGACAAAATACGCATCCGAGCGTGTACAGTTTGGCGATACCATCAATAAATTGCCAGCAATCAAACGCATATTGCAGGACAACGAAGCCTTAGTCCAGGGCATGCGCGCACTGGTTTACCGAGCCTGCCAAATTGTTGACCATTACGACGGTCTGGCGCAGAAGCTGCTCAAAGAGACTGGCGATGAACGGGCCGTGCGAAAAAACGAAGAGGTGGTGCGCCTCGACCGCTTGGCCAAATTGCTCACGCCGACGGCCAAGCTCTTTTGTTCGGAGGAAGCCAATTTTGTCGCCTACCATTCGCTGCAGGTTTTCGGCGGCTCTGGCTACACCGAAGAGTACGATATCGCCAAAATTTACCGTGACGCGCGCATCTGCACGATTTATGAAGGCACAACCCAATTGCAGGCCGTGGCAGCCATCGGGGGCATTGTCGAGGGACTGCGCGAAGGCGGATTTCTCTTGGAGCACCTGCGTACGGAAATTGCCAAAATACGCGATACAAAAATCCAGAATGCCTTAACTCAGGATACCGAGAAACTGACAGCGCTGGTTCCCCGTTATAAAGAGCTACCTGAGAAAGAAGCGTTTTCGATCGACATGGTTGCAGCCTTTGCCCGGGTCTATATTTCGATCCTCCTGGCCCAACAGATGGAAATAGCACTGGCAAAAAACCTTGCGATTGCAGAAAATAAGTCGCGCGTGTTCCGCCATTTCCACGGCATGAGCCGGCGCTATCTTTCGGGGCTCGCCGCGCAGCTGGAGCTTGCCGCCTAAATGGTCAAGCAGGGCGCGTACGAAAATTTGCAAAGCCATATCCGTGCGCTGGAACTACCGCGCATCGAGGTTTTTGAAAACATTTACGCGGACCGTGACTACAACGTGCACCTGCGTTTTCCGGAGTTCACAGCACTTTGCCCTAAAACGGGATTGCCGGATTTTGGGGTGGTCGAAATCGAATATGTCCCTGACAAATATTGCCTGGAGCTAAAATCGCTGAAAGAGTACTTGCACGCCTACCGCCAGATAGGCATTTTCCATGAGAATGTCGTGAACCGGATCCTGGACGACATTGTGCTTGCTGCGGATATGCGGCGGGCAGAAGTCAAAGTTACCTATAACCCCCGCGGTGGCATCACAACCACTGTCAGCCGCAGCTATGAACGCTGAACACGCCGTACCGCGCCCACTGTGGCAGCGCTATTTAGCCGTGTTGCTCTATTTTTTCGTCGTTTTGGGTGCGCTGCAAATCATTGGCCTGGTGATAGGCCAATTCTACGAACTCCCAGAAGGGCCAATGCCGTTCAGAGTGCTGCTCTTCAGTGTGATTTTGCAGATGGCATGCTTCATGCTACCCGCACCACTGCTTTTGCAGGCCACGCGCAGCCATAGCTTTGGTTTTTCCCGAGCCGCTGCGACCGATATGGTGCTCGCCGCCGGCTTAGTTTTTGTCTCACTCATGGTATTCAGTGCTATTTACCACGCGTTGGGGGTTACCCCGCAGCAATTGGCATTTGTCGATGAACGCGAAATCGTCCGCCACCGCCACGCCTTTGTGGTCCTAACCACAGTGGTGGTGCCGGCTTACGAGGAGTGGATTTTCCGCGGGGTGGTCTTTGGCGTGCTCACGAGTGGTGCGCAAAGCCGCAACAGGGTGATCGCCGCCGCAGTTTTCACCAGCGCCGCGTTCACGCTCAGCCACATCGAAGGCAGGCACAGCTGGGCTGCATTGCCCCCGATTTTTGTCCTATCGTTGGTGTTCCATTTTGTCACCTGGCGTGCACAGAGCCTGTGGCCAGCAGTCTTTGCCC
>JANWWX010000183.1 GCA_025057195.1 Leptospiraceae bacterium
TCAATAACCTGAGCTCGGCAGGTTCGGTGATGACAATCATCAACCTGCTCAACAGCAACTCGACCAGCTTGACGGAGTTGGTGGTGATGATCGGCTGCGGCGACCATGTCGAGTACGCCAGGGTCACCCCGCTGACTGACAACGACTTCCACGCCTTCTGTTCGGGGCATAATCCGAGTTTGTGGTAAGTTAGTTAAAATGCCTATAATAAAAAAGGGCCGCTTGCGCGGCCTTTTTTATTTAGGTTTTAGCTAAAATCTTGCTGGGCTATTTCGCCTTGAGCTCTGATTCTGTCTTGCGCGGTGCGTTGAGTCCGTCCTCGTACCACACTGCGCGGCTATCCCAAAACACATTGGCGTCCACTTTGCGCGCATCAAAATCCCCTAGCGGTCCTGCCGGCACCACATGCACGCGGCCATCGCGGCTGAGATATGGCACAGCTGAGCCACAAATAGTGCAGAATGCCCGAGAAAAGTGCTGTGCCTCCGGTAAATCGTAGCGACGGATGGAATCCTCTCCTGCGGTGAAGGTAACATTACCGGCTCGGGTGAAAAGATTGGCGGCATGGGCACTGCCAGTGGCGCGACGGCAGCGCGAGCAGTGGCAAAAGAAAAACCGCAAAAAGGGACCTTTGACCACGTAGCGGACTTTACCACAAAGGCAGCTTCCTTCAAATTGCTTGTCCATAATTAACGAAACAATAGCAAAACTTGCTGTCAAGGAAGTACCCCAAAACTCCTTTACGGAGCAATCATCAGCCAAAAACCAAACGATGGCCGAAGAAAAGGTATCTCAGGCTAAACACATCGCGGAGGTGCTGCGCACGTTCCGTCCGGCTTTCAGTTTTGAATTTTTCCCGCCCAAAACTCCTGCCGGCGCCGAGGAACTTTATACCACCATCAGTGAATTGCAGCCGCTGGAGCCTGCCTATGTCTCGGTCACCTATGGCGCGGGTGGTTCGACGCGCGAGCTGACCCATGACCTGGTTGTGCGGCTTGCGCGCGAGACAGGGCTGACAATAGTCTCGCATTTGACCTGCATTGGTGCCAGCCGCGAGGAAATCCGCTCGCTTTTGGAGCGTTACCGGGCCAGCGGCATCCGCAATATCCTCGCGCTACGTGGTGACCCTCCGCGTAATAGCCACGGCGTGTTCACACCGCATCCCGACGGTTTTCGCTACGCCGCAGAGCTCGTGGCCTTTATCAAAAAACACTTTCCTGAAATGGGCATCGGTGTTGCCGGTTTTCCAGAGGGGCATCCGGAAACTCCTAATCGGCTCAAGGAGATGGAATATCTCAAAGCCAAAGTCGATGCCGGAGCCGACTATATCTGCACCCAGCTTTTTTTCGACAACCGCGATTTTTACGACTTCCGAGAGCGCTGCATTTTGGCGGGCATCCATGTGCCGATCATCGCCGGCATCATGCCGATCACCTCCCGCAAAAGTGTCGAGCGCATGGCCGAACTGGCACTCGGCGCGCGTTTCCCAGCACGGCTCTTGCGCGCGTTGGCCCGCGCCGAAGACGACAGCTACGCCGAAAATGTCGGCATCCACTGGGCGACCGAACAGGTGCGCGACCTGCTCGACAACGATGTCGCGGGCATCCATTTTTACACGTTAAACAAATCCAAAGCCACACGGCGGATTTACGAATCGCTGGGCATCCGGCGTTCGGCCAGCGTGCGGCTGTGAACATGCAGCGCTATCTCCCGCTCGATGCGCTGCGCGGCTTGACCATCTTGCTCATGATCGTTGTCAATAACCCCGGCTCGTGGCAGGCGATGTTTCCTCTTTTGCGGCATGCTGAGTGGCATGGCTTTTCCGGGGCTGACATCGTCTTTCCACTTTTTCTTTTTATTGCGGGGTATGCTGCAGCACTGCGCAGTGTGGTTTTCCAACCCTATGTCGGCTTACCACATTGCGCCAGCGCCCTCACGCTGGAAAGTAAGACCCCACCCTTTTTCCTGCGGCTGTTGCGGCGCAGCGCTGGACTTTTTGCGCTGGGATTATTTCTCAACGCCTGGCCTTTGGGTTTGTTTTCCGGGAATTGGCATTTTGGGGAGATCCGGTTTTGGGGTGTGCTGCAGCGCATTGCGCTTTGCGTATTTTTTGGCGGCATGATTTTGCGCTATAGCCGTGGGATCATCCCGCTGGTGATAGCGCTCATTTTGTGTGCCAGCAGTTACGAGCTGCTCATGCGTGTCATCATTGTAGAAACTCCTTTTGGCAGATTTGGTGCCAGCTTTGCGCTCCAGGATAATTTTGCGCGCTTCGTCGATACCAGGCTTTTGCCAGAGACAATGCTCTACCGCCTGCACGGAATCGCCTTTGATCCAGAAGGACTCCTGACAACACAGGGTGCGCTCATGACTTTCCTTTGCGGTGCGCTCTTTTTCCGCACGCCCGAAAATCGGCGCCTGGTCAATGGTGTTATCTGGGCCGTTTTGGCAGTGCTTTCTTCAAGCTTTGAGCCAATCAATAAAAACCTTTGGACAATGAGCTATGTGGCACTCACTGCTGCCATAAGCAGTTTTGCCCTTTGGTCTTTTGGTTTTTTTTACCGGTGGCCAAAAGTTGCTGTACTACTGCGGCCTTTGGCTCGGCTGGGCCAGCATTCGCTTTTTTATTATGCACTGAGTATTTTTTTGGCAAAAACAATGGTTGCAATCCAAATTGCACCTGAACTAAATCTCAAAACGTTTATTTTTAATAGCTTAGCGGTTGTGCCGCTTCCTGGCGAATGGCTTTCGTTATTTTATTCCTTTCTCTTTTTTGCCGTGCTGTGCGTGCTGGTCGCTTTAACCCAAAAGCTGCGCTCGTGGCAAGGAAGGCTCAACATTCAGAAAAATTTTTTCCTGGCTCAGCGATAGAATTCGAGCACTTGTTCTGCCACCCAGGCGGCACGCTCACTGCCCAAACCAGCAAAAAGCGGCAGCCGGAGCAAGCAGTCGGTGAAGCGCTCGGCATTGGGTAAGGGCCGGCCGTCGTGCTGCGATCGGAAATAGCTGCTATGGTGCAAAGCCTGGAAATGGAACGTGGCCGCGATACCAC
>JANWWX010000184.1 GCA_025057195.1 Leptospiraceae bacterium
TTTTGGGTGTCACGGCCAATTTGGATGCGCCGCAGGGGGATGCTGCGCGCTTCAACATGGGCATTGCCTATGGATTCAGCAAATACTTTTATGCAATGCTCGGGCTCAATGGTTCCAAGCCAGCTTTAGGTTTCGGCATCAACTTTGGCAAGACCTTCCAGCTGGCGGTGTCGGCCAACCGAGACATGCTTGGGCGTGAGTTCCAGTATTTTGGCGAACTCAACTTTGCTTTCTAAAAATAGCCTGCCCCAGCTTTGGGGCGTCATCAATTTGACGAGCGATTCTTTTTACGCGGCCTCACGGGCAGAACCAGAAACCGCGGTCCGCCGTGCGCTGGCGATGTTGAGCGAGGGGGCTGCAGTGGTGGATGTTGGTGCCGAAAGCACGCGCCCCGGGGCATGTCCTATTCCCGACACAATCCAGATTGCGAGGCTTGTCCGCTTTTTAGAGGACTTGCGTGCGGAGGCCGGTGCTGCCACTCTGCGTCGGATTTCGATCGACACGCGTAGTTTGGCAGTGATGCAAAAAGTGGTGGAATTCGGTATTGGCTACATTAACGATACGAGCGGCGGCAGCGAGGATGTTTATCGTTTTATTGCAGAATCCGGGGTCAGTTATGTGCTCATGCACATCCAGGGAACGCCGGAGACGATGCAGCTAAATCCCCAATACGAAGATGTTTTTGCCGAGGTGGAAGAATACCTCCTAAAGCGCAGCGAAAAACTGCTCAAAGCAGGTGTAAAACCAACCCACATCATTTGGGATACTGGCATTGGTTTTGGCAAGACGGTCGAACACAACTTGATCCTGCTGGCGCGACAGCATGCACTGCGCCGGCACGGTTTCCGCCTTTTGGCGGGAGTCTCGCGCAAATCGTTCATCGGCCGCATTCTGGGCCAAGATGATCCTAACGAACGGCTTTATGGCACTCTGGCGGTGCAGCTTTATTTAACTTTACGCGGTCTCGACATTTTGCGCGTGCACGATGTGAAGCCAATGTCCGACGCATTGGTCATGATCGATGCCCTCCGCAGGTATGAACTTCACCCCGCGTGATCTTCTCGACATTTTTTTGGTCACCCTGGTGCTTTACTACAGCTACCGGCTTTTGCGCCAGAGCCGGGCATTGCCGATTTTGGGCGGCGTGGTGCTATTCTTGGCCTTGAGCATCTTTAGTCACCGCGCACAGCTGGAGGCACTGGGCTGGCTTTTTGATGTGATTTCTCCCTATTTTGTGATTGGTATTTTGGTCATTTTGCAGCCGGAGCTGCGCCGCCTTTTTTACCACATCGGCCAGGCACGCTGGTACCGTACATTCATCCCCGTGCAGCAGGTGCCCGTCGATGAGATCACGCAAGCCTGCCGCCAACTCAGCGAGACTAAGACTGGCGCCTTGATCGCCATCGCCAACAAAGTCGGCCTGCGCCAATATGCTGAAAGCGGCGTGCCAGTTTCTGGACGCATTTCGCGCGAGCTTCTGCTGGCAATTTTTTATGGCAAAAACCCACTCCATGACGGTGCGGTGATCATCGAAGGGCAAAATATACTGGCGGCAGCGTGCTATTTACCACTCAGCACTTCTTCAACAATCAAGCGCAGCCATGGTGCACGCCACCGCGCTGGGGTTGGGCTCAGCGAAGATAGCGATGCATTAGTTATCATTGTGTCAGAAACGAGCGGCAAAATCGCACTGGCCTTTTTGGGCGAATTGCGGGAAAATGTCGATCCTGCCCGGCTACGCAAAGTGCTTGTTGCCTTTAACCAAAACCGCCTGGCCGAGGAATTCAAGACCCTGTGATCAGCCGAATTTTGAAAGAAATTTTTATCACCGACCTTCCGGCCAAACTGGTTTGTTTGATTTTGGGCGCCGGCATTTGGTTTTACGTCGAATACGCCCGTGTTGCGCAAGCGACGCTCAATATCCCCGTGGAATATACCAAAAAACCCAGCAATCTATACTTGAAATCAGGGCAACCGCGCTTTGCTAAAATCACCGTGCGCGGGCGCGAGGAGTTCCTCAAATTTCCCACGACTGGCATGAAAGCCGAAGTCAACCTAAGCAATGCCAAAAGTGGGGAGGCAGAATACCCGCTGCTATTCGACACCCGGCAATTGCCAGAACGGGTGGAGGTGGTGGCTAAACCAGAAAAAATTCGGGTGGCTCTGGAAAAAGGGGAAAGCCGCGTGCTGCCGGTAAAGGTGCTCACCAGTGGCAATCCGGATCCCCAGTTCCGCGTGCTGCGGCTGAGTGCTGAACCCACGGAAATGGAAGTCGAGGGACCAGAAGAAACTATGAAAGCTCTGGCGGCTTTAGAAACCGAACCAGTGGATCTCGATGGTGCCAGGGCCACTTTCCGCAAGAAAGTTAGTCTGCGACTGCCTGACCAGGTGCGCAGCGAAACCAAAAACGTTATGGTAAAAATTGAGATTGTGCCACGCGAGTTGGCCGAGGAACGGCAAGTCAAAGCAGTGCCGCTCAAAATCCAGAATTTAGATGCCGCGCTCAGCGCAGAACTTTCAGACAAAGAGGTGGAAATCTTAGTGCGTGGGGAGGCGACAGCAGTACGCCGGCTCAAGGCCAGCGACTTTTATGCCTGGGTAAACCTTTCCGACACGCGTTACAATGCGCGCACCGGCACCATTTTGCCCTATGCAACCGAGTCGGGAGTTCCAGTGCGCGCGCGCATCTTGGCAGGAGGCCGCAGAGTGCGCATCGTGGCGATCACGCCGGATAAAGTCACGGTGCGCTTTTCGGTCCGTCCCGAGTACGCACGCAGGGGAGCAGAATAGATGCGCCGCATTGCGTTGGGAGTCAACATCGACCACATTGCCACACTGCGCAACGCACGTGGGGAAAATGATCCTTCAGTGATCGAGCTGGCATTATTAGCGCAAAATGCAGGGGCTGATCTGATCACTGTGCACCTGCGCGAGGACCGCCGTCATATCCGCGACGAGGATGTCTTTGAGCTCAAAAAACACCTCAAGATCCCCCTCAATTTAGA
>JANWWX010000185.1 GCA_025057195.1 Leptospiraceae bacterium
GTGCCGTGATGCGGTTGCTGCGCCTTTTTTCGTCCAATATGCATTCCAGATAATTTTTTTGCGGATCCAGGTTTTGTTGTGTAAAAATTCGCAGTGAGTTGTCACCATCTTGCACATAAATTCCAAATTTCGGGGGTTGGTTGAAATTAAAATTGAGCGGAATCCTCAAAATACCTGTGTTTTGGGAATAAGTTGCTAACCCAAAAAAAAGTGGTGCTAATAATCCTACATTGTCATCTACGATAGTGGTGGTATCTATGCTTGCTTTCCAGATGATGCGGTCGCAGGATACTGCTTTTTCCCAACCCAGTGGTAACTCCATGCGGCTTGCCAGGGATTTGCCGGAGCGGAATTCCCCCGTGGCATCTTCGAAAGCGATGTTGCACTCGCAATTAAAAACCTCCACTCCCATGCCGTGTGGTGTAAAATTGCTTGAGCCGCAGAAAAAAAGCGTGTGTTCGCTGTTTTGCACAATGATGGCTTTAGCGTGCAGTTCGCGCGGTTTTTCGTCTTTATTTTCAACGAGGCGCGGTATCGGCAAAACCAAGCCTCGCTTTTCGAACAGTTCTTGGTAACTTTGTCCGAAATCCTTTGCGATCGGCACGGCGTGTTTTTTTTGCTCTTTATGGAATTCTTCCTGCGGGATGGCAAGGATGACTTGTGCATTTTGGCGGCGTGGCAGTGTCGCTATTTTTTTGAGAACGGGGTCTTCGCCTGGACTGGTGGTGCCGGCAAAAGGGGTCACAATCCAAACGCTGTCAGCACGGCGATTATTCCATAACTTTAGCAATTGGTCCAAAGGCGATGCCGCGGGAAAATTGGGATGCGCAGGATGGCCATAAACCAGTGTGGCACGGGGTTTTTCCCTTGGGCTGAAATCGGCTGGCATATTTCGCCAGCGTGCAATCTTGTTACGGACTTCTTGAATAGCTTTAAGGGCATTTTCCGTCACCGGATGTTCTGGATCAGCGAAGGCACACAACCGTTCAGCAAAATCCAGCGCATCTTTCAGCAATTTTTCCGGTGCAGAAGTTGCGTCGTTGAAAAAATCGATTGCCGAAAAAATTTCGCGATTGTTACGGTATCCCGATTTGGTGAGATTTGCCGAAGCCACCAATAGCCTGACGCAGTGTTGCCAGACAAGGAGCGACATCTTGGCATGCTGTTTTCCCCCTGGCACATACACCGGCAATTGTTGGTAGCGTTGCGTGCTTTGTCCTGGATCGTATTTTGCACGGTCAACGAGCACCATGACCTGGGTTGTGTAAAGTGCCTGTTCTCGTTCCAAAAGGAAAATACTTTCTTTTTCCGTATTGTCAAAACGAAGTCCTAAAAAACGTGGCAAAAGTACAGTCTCAAAAAAAGTAGCGTCAAATTCATACGTTGTGGCCAAGCAGATTTCTGGCTCACCCACATCCAGCCTGACTTCTATGCCATCTGGTGGGTTCCAATAATCGGCCAGCACCAGTGTTTGGGTTTCTTTTTTCTTAGCCATGGCGTTTGAGACGCACCAAACCTAAATCCTCTAAAAAACTGTAGGCATTTTCAATTCGAAATCGGTGGCTGTATTTTTCGCTAATTTCTGGAGGATTTTGGCTCTTGTAGGCAAAGCCAGGCATCAGAAACCAGCTTTTTCCCATTTCTATCCAAACACCTTTATTTTTTCTTTCTTGCACCCGAGCGTGCCGTTGCATCAGGGTATGGAGCAATGCCCTGCGATCTGTACAGCCCATTGCACCATTGCAGATTTCTGCGAGCAAGTCCAAAAGTATCGCATGGTCTGGGAGCACCCTGGTATCGGGATTCTGAAGCTCTCCCAAGAGCGCCTGGCCTGCCTGCGGCAACGCTACGACGAGATGGTCAAAAGTGGCAGCCAATCCATTGTGGTTGAGAATGTTTTCCTCGCTGAGCTGGCCATTGGCCTCCGTCAAAACATAGCGCAGGAAGTCGAAGCCGCACTGCATCAGAGAGGCGACTTTCTCAAAGGCGTTTATCAGGTGCACAGTTCTATGGATTACCACATCTTCCGGATGCCTCTTGTCGTCTAAATGCTGTAGAAGGACTTCAAAAACTGTTGGCTCGCCATGCAGTTGGTAGCTTTGGACAAGGTTTTTTTGTTGGAGCAACCCCAACATCCGCTTGCGGATGCTGTTACTCTCGAGCAGCGCAATGAGCCTCTCTCTTTCTTGGCGTCCAATCTGATCGAGGCGTAAGTAGGTCGCCATTTCGTTCCAGCCGGACCAGTTCTGCGATCGCCATGCATTATTTTGCCAGTATTCGGTGGTGGCCTCCACGAGTTTGTTGCGCCAGCTTGCGCCGCCATTATTTCGCTCCTGAAATAGTCCCGGTAGATTTTGGTCTTGGGCCCAAGCAGCCAGCAGGTCCTCTCCTCTATGCAACAGTTCATCCTCTTTCCCGATGATCTCCACCGCTTGTGCCAGGCGTGCCATGACACCGAAAGGGCCGTTGACGGCCTGCCCCACCAAAAAATTGTTTTTGCTCAGCGGGAGATCCTCTTCTTCGAAGGCCTGTTGTGCGCGCAGCGAGCCGGGCAGTCGCTGCGTGGCCTGAGCTGGCAATCCTCCCTTCAGTCTGTTACGCACCAGCGCCGATACATAAATTCGCTCAAAGGCAAGTCTAAGCTCTTGCTTTCTGCTGTCATCACCTACTTTTTCGGCAGCACGCTCCGCAATGAGTGCTGCCAAAGCGGTGTAGGTTAAAAGCCGGATCCGCCACATGCGCAGTGTCATGCCAGGAAAAAGGATTTCGGCAAGTTTTTCTGCAATCACCGAGGTGCCCAGAGGGTCTATGCTTTCAGGAGGATCTTCTGCGTTGTCCAGAATCGAGGTCAGGGGAAGGCAATGCGCAGCAAGTGGCATGCAGAGAAAAGTCATTGGGAGTTTTTCTCTGTCAATCAACAATCAGATGGGGTTGTACAGAAGCTCCACTGGTAGGGTATTTATCCAA
>JANWWX010000186.1 GCA_025057195.1 Leptospiraceae bacterium
CAGAAACGCTTTTTTGCGATTAACTATTACCAAGAACCCTCGCGGTGGGACGCAGCCGCGGGCTATTTGATAGAAAAGATCTTCTTTTGGCACTGGCGCGAGGGCGATAAGCCCCCTTGGCAGGATATTCCCGAGGATTTAAGGGAATATATGCCTTTTGCGGGTTAGCCCGAAACTGCACTGCAGGCCAAGGGCACGGGGTAGCTATTGGGCTTTCTGCGCCACGTTTGGGAATGATGCCAAGCGGTCACATGAAACTATCTTTATTGTTTTTGTGCACCCTTGCTATCTGTTTTTCTGGAAAACCCATGCTTGGGCATGTATCCGCCGGCACCGGCAGCGCGATTTTAGTTTTGCTTTTTCGTTGCACATATCCCTTTAACTAAATGCCTGAAGGGGTTTTTGAAGCTTTGCATAGAACTTTAGCCCTGTGCCTCGGTTTTTCTGTGACCTTTGCTTGCTGGCATCGAAAGACGTAAGCAGCTATCTGCTTGACCCTTTACTCCTGATTATTGCCAGCACGCATGACCCCACTGGAAGCTGTGTTGCTCGGTGCCATCGAAGGGCTGACCGAGTTTTTACCGATCTCCTCTACGGGACACATGATCCTGGCCGATCATCTCTTGGCTATCAAGGATCGCGAATTTGTCAAAACGTTTGAAATTGCCATCCAGTTGGGGGCGATCGCCGCAGTGTTTTTGCTCTACGTGCGCCGTTTCTTGCGCGAAAAAAAGCTTTATGGGTATCTGCTGCTGGGTTTTTTGCCGACAGGGATTGCTGGCTTTCTTTTTTACCGCACCATCCGCCAGTTTTTGTTTAACCCTGTTTCGGTGTCGTTGGCACTGGTTTTAGGTGGGGTGCTTTTGCTCTTTTTCGATCGCTTGGCGCAAAAGAATGAAAAAGACCACAAAGAACTCACCGCCAAAACGGCGTTCGCCATCGGTTTTTTCCAAATCCTCTCGATGGTCCCCGGTGTCTCGCGTGCAGCGGCGACCATTGGAGGCGGACTGGTTTGTGGGCTCAAGCGTGTTTTGGCGGTGGAATTTTCGTTTCTCTTGGCTGTGCCAACGATGGTGGTGGCGACAGGCTATGACCTTTTCAAGCAGCGCGGGATGCTCCATGCGGTGCACACTGACCTTTTGCTCATTGGAGCTTTGGTGGCATTTGCCACCGCAGTGTTGGCCGTGCGTTTTTTTGTCGGCTTCATTGCGCGCCGTGGTTTTTGGATTTTTGGTGTTTACCGCATTGTGGTGGGGGTGGTATTCTTTTTTGTATTTTGGGGCAAAACGCTGCCTGGAACTTAGCGTAAGCCAAAAAGCCGCGCCAATTGGTTAGCCACTTTGGTGGTAGCTTGTCGTGCGGCCAATTTTTGCACCAAAAGCGTGAGCGCATAACTGGTAGCAAATGCGGTTGCCGTGGTCAATAACCACATGACGAGGCTATGGGCTTGTGGGAAAATGGCCAGCCAGCCGCGCAAAAGCGTTGGGTGGATGAGATAGACAGTAAACGTAAAGCGGGCATATTGAGATACGCCATCAAGCCAACGCGCCGAAAAATTCCGAAAAGTGTGAAGCCAATAGATGGTGCTCAAAGTATAAAAAACGACTGCTGGCCGCGAAAAATGGTTGTAGTAATCGGGTGGTAGGTTTTCTGCAGCCGAGCGAACATAATCCCACAGCACCAAAATAAACCCGAGAAAAACGGCGAGCGCAAAAAGGATGCCGTGGCGGTTTTGTGGTGGCTGGTGCGCATGCGCGATGCCTAACATAAAATACGGCAGCCAATAAATGGCAAACGCCGCATGCCAGCCGGGATGGCGCAGCCCCATTTGGGCGAGCAAAAATTCCGAGCTACCGCGATAAAGCAATGCGGTGACCAAAAGCAACGACAGCCAAACGATGAATCGGTAAAAGGTCGCATGCCGGCTAAGCTCTTGCCAAAGCGGGAAAAGTAAATAGCACTGTAACAGGATCACCAAAAAATAAAGATGGTAGTCGGCAGTCCCGGTATAGAATTTGCGCCAGGCGATGGCCAGAAATGCTGTCAGCTCGCCTTTGCCTTGCCGCAAAAAACCATAAAACTCTGGTAGCAAAGCCAAAGACGCGAAAAAAAGGTATGGCACCAATATGCCTGGCACACGCTGGCGCAAAAATTGTAGATAGCCAGCAAGCCGGATACTGGCTGAGGATTTGGCCAGGCCATAGCCAGAAAGATACAGAAAAAGCGGGACACTAAAGCGCGCCCACTGGTTGAGCGCGACGGCGACAAAATCCCACGATGCAATTTCTTGGTGTGCCGCATAGTGCAGCTCGGCCCCGCTGGTGGCGTGGATGGCCACAACCGCAATCGCAGCGATGACTTTTGCGGCATCGGTGAGGGTGCGCGGCACTATTCGCTATAAAATACCGCACCGCCCCGCGGCTTCAAAACCAAGCGGCTTAATTCCCCCGCTTGGGTCTTGTATTGCCGGAGTTGGTCGGGTTTTTCGCCTTCCACAATCGCTAAAAACGGCATATCTTTCGGCAAAAAGCCAAGCGGCAAATCGAGCACCAGTTCTTTTTCGGCAGAGCTGATCGCAGCGACAAACCAGCGTTTGCCGTTGCGCCGTGCCACGACCACATGGCTTTGTGGGTGTGCGTGCAAAAGCCGTGTCTCATCCCAAAAGGCCGGCAAAATGCGTAAAAAATCTTTCATAAAAGGATATTCGTTAAAAAGTTTGCGGTAGCCGCTTTGTGCATCGTCGGCTTTGCCGGCCAAATGCTGTATTCCCGATTCCAAAATGACAGGTAGAGCGAAAGCATGGGCATAGCTGATTTTCTGTTGTTTTAACGGTTGTTCGAAAACTGGTGTGAAGTCGACATGGCCGACCACATTGCGCACGAGCGCGTAATAGACATTGTCGGCAGCATTGGGTCCCCGGAACACGGGAAACTGGTACCACTCCGCGCCCTTGACT
>JANWWX010000187.1 GCA_025057195.1 Leptospiraceae bacterium
GTGGGGCGCTGCCGGGTATATTTACACAGAATTTTTGCTTTTTTCATCTTCCAAACCACCCAACACCGCCAAGCCAGTGGCACAAAACAGTAGAAAATAGCAATTCTGGATTTCCTGATAGGGGCAGCCTAGACGGTTTGCACTACCAATCGTTGGGTGTTTACGCGTTGGCGACCGCCAAAATCTGCTTGTAGCGTGGTATCACTTTAAAAAGCACCGTAATGCCTTGGCTCCGCAAAAGGGGCATTCCCCTAGTTCTTTTCTTATGGGGATGGTGTACTGTCCGCTCTGCTGCACGTGAGGCAAAGCAGCTAGCCAGAGTTGCAATCCTGCGCTACGATGACGATACCGGCACGCCAAATTTTGGTTATCTGCCGGGTTCCTTGACCGAAGCAATTGATAAATCCTTGCAGCGGCGCTTCGAATATGTGCGTGAGGACCCGGCAAAATCGGAAACCCAACGCCGCAAAATCAAGGCCAAGGGTATTTTCAATGCCCGTGAGGCGGCCCAATATTGCGCGCGTTATGACGTGCAGATCTTGGTCTATGGCCGTTTTACCTACGATCCACAAAACCGGCAAATCGCAGTGGACACTTGGATCTCCTTGGGAACGGAGAAAGACCATCGCCAGTTAGTGCAGCGGCGCAGCCAAACCGATGCCAGTATCTTCAATTTAGCAGATACGGTCGCAGAGGATATTGTGCGCGAGATGACCCAGATTGCTATGGGACAGAGATCAGCCTCGGTTCCTGCCAAGGGGGCAAAAATAGAACTGGAAAAAAAGACTGTCCCACAATGGTATGCAGCCAAGACCCAGCTAGCATTTTTCGCAGGGGCGGTGCCACCTTTGTCGGAGTTGGGGCAGGCATACCATCCTGGGGTTGCAATTTCAGTGGGCGTGCGCCATGCCTTGTTCCAGGATTGGTATGGTCTATTGGATTTAACATTCACGAGCCTTGCCGGTGCAGCCAAAGAGAGCCGTAACGCTTATACCACGCGCTTGGTGTTGGTCCCAGCCAGGGTGGGCGGTGGCTACGCATGGTATTTTGGCAATGGCAGGTGGCGATTCGATGCGGAGTCGTTGCTAGGGCTTTATGCTGGCAATTTTACCATCCTGGCATCTGGCGAAAATGTCCATGAAAAAAATTTTTTTAATCCGACTTTGGGGCTAAATTTGTCCGTGCATTACCTGGCATGGGAGCGTTTGGCGTTGGGCCTTCGGGCGGGATATTTGCACTTGTTCGATAAGGGCACCCAACCCGGAACACTATTTCTGTTGCAATTGGGGTTGGCCTATGTGCTTTAATCAATGTGGCAAAACCAAAGCTTCAGTCTTACCATTTTTAATCTTGTTTTCATTGGCGAACATATTCTGCCAGAAAGCAGATTTTGTGGGGATCTCGAAGCGCATCGCAGAAGGCAGGTTTGGCATCGATGTCTTCTTGCTGGAGGCAGAAGCCAGTGGTGATTTCCTGAATAGTTCACCACCCGGTTGGCCAAGTCCTTGCTTTGGCCTTTCAGGTATCGAACGTGCCAATTGCTTTTGCCAAGCGGCTGGGGATCAACAAGGCCGGCGGCGAGAATACCGCGCATGGCTTTCCATCACGAGTGTGGTCGATGCCATCTGCAACATCCAAGGCCAAATCGGCCAGGGGTGTGGTGTGCCCGCGGATCTGGGACCTTTCCAGATGCAGCATTTGGGAAAGACATTAGTGATTGCTTGGGACTATGGCGAGCTTTCGGCCACTGGTAGCCGCGCAGCACTGCGCAACAACGCTGGCTTGATTTGGACTGGTAGCGACGCTTCCGGCCGCGCCAGCGGTGATGACTGTAGCGGCTGGACCACTTCAGGTGGGGCTATGTTTGGCACAGCCGGCAGCCAAGAAATTCCGGGTACAGCCTTTAGTGACCTCGGTATTTCTATGCCATGCGATAGTTTAGGAACCCTGCTTTGCTTCGAACGCACGCGCTGAATCCTCGTGTTTTTCGCTACCAGCGACCAGGTGCTTTTTGATCTCAGGCAAGAGTGCAGACATACGCGCTTCAATCGCTTCGGGATAAAACTCAGGATTGCGCAGGATGCCACGCACCTGGATTTTGAACATCTCACCAAATGCCTCGCCCAAAGTCATATTTAGGCTCTGCAGGTACTCCGGACGCATCAACTCACGTGAAAAAAGCACCACCATGTGCGCTAAAATCCCTGGGTGCACAGGGTGCAAGTGTCCATGGCGGATGCCTTCGCTAAAAAAATCGCGTAATTCCTCTTCCCAGATAGCATACGTTTCCCGCACTTTCTGCCACAGTTCTGGGAAATTGCCGCGCAAGTCGGCCAAAAGCACAAAGCCAATACCTTCGATTTGCTGTAAAATGGCAGCAAACGCTGAAAGCAATCTTTCTTCATAGCGCAAATTCGGGTCGTGCAAAAATTGCCGCGCAGACAGGATCTGCCCGACAATGTAATCCATGAACATGCCAAAAAGCTCGTCGCGCGAGCGGAAGTGGCGATAAAACGTAGCTTTGCTGATGCCCAAGTATTGTGCGATGTCGTCCATGCTGTGTGCGCTCATGCCCTTTTCGATGAAAAGCGGCAAAAGCCGCTCGAAATAGCTATTGCGTACCTGTGGGTCTAGCTCGCGCTCCTTGTCGAGGGTGCGCCGTCCCATATCAGCCGGACAGGCGTTCGCTGAGCGCACGCCGATAGAGAAGGTACGCAGGCAATAGCGCGACGGCAAAAGCCAGGACCAGGAGGGTCATGGCAAAAAACCATTCGTTGGCAGTAAGCGGAAATACCGACAGCACCACCGAAAAATGGCGCAAAAGCAGTGGCCGCAAAAGCAGAGAAATAGCACCCAGTAGAAGATAGCCCACAAAAGACCGCATGCTGCCAAAAGCACACTTTCAGCCAAAAGCAATGCGGCGATGCTGAAGGGATGCGCCCCCAGCG
>JANWWX010000188.1 GCA_025057195.1 Leptospiraceae bacterium
CTGCGACGAATTTCTGGGTCGCGAGTGTAACACAAATTTTGGTGTAGACGGGTGATGTATTCTTGATAGTCTTTCATCTGGGGCTCCTTTTGGTTGTTTTTTGCAAAGCCAGATTTCAGGCACCTATTTAAAAACACTTCAAAAACACTGTAACATATATCTTCGGGGTGTAGATTTCAACACACACAAATCGCTTGGCAACATGCTTATGGCCACAGCTCAGGCGCATGGGTTTTTTTGACGGTGTGCGCACGACGGTTGCTGCGGCCACGCGGCTGGCAGAGACATCGTGGGTACTTGCCCGCCATGCTGGGTTTTTCAGCCGCCTCATGGCCAATCCCGTATCTCCAGAAAACGCGCGCGAGCTGCGCACGATTTTTGAAACCCTCGGTGCCACCTACATCAAACTTGGCCAGTTCATCGCCTCCGCACCGGGCATTTTCCCAGATGTGTACGTGCGGGAAATGCAGGCGCTTTTGGATCGGACAGTGCCGCTCGATTTCCACGAGATGGAGAAGGTACTTGAAACGGAGTTAGGCAGGGACTACCGCCGACATTTTCGCAGCATTGAAGAAAAGCCACTGGCTTCTGCCTCGATTGCACAGGTGCATGCCGCTACCTTAGAAAGCGGTGAAAGTGTGGTGCTCAAAATCCAAAGGCCGGGAATCGAAAGCAAAATGGATGCAGACCTTGGCTTGATGGCATTCGCGGCACAGCTTTTGGAAATCCTTGTGCCCGAAACGAAACGCACTGGTATCTCGGACATCTTGCGAGAACTCGGCCGCTCGATGGCAGAAGAAACCGATTTCCTTGCGGAGGCAAAAAATATCGAGGAGTTTGCCCGGTTCCTTGATGCTATGGGGGAGGATGCGGTCGTTGTGCCACGCGTCATCAAGAAGCTCACCACCAAAAGGGTTTTGACCATGACCCGGCTTTACGGTGCCCCGCTCAGCGACTTGGAGGTCGTGCGCCACTATGCCACTGACCCGCGTGGGGTGCTGGAAAAAGCACTTACGGTCTGGTTTTCGTCGTTGGCGTTTTTGGGATTTTTCCATGCCGATGTCCATGCCGGCAACCTCATGATCCTGGAAGACGGCAGGGTTGGTTTTATTGATTTTGGTATTGTCGGTAGGTTCAGCCCCAAGGTCTTCCGAGCGCTGTGGCAATTGGTGCAGGGCATGTCAGAGCGTAACTATATCCTGATCGCACGCGGTTTGATTGGCCTTGATGCCACCGGCGGCGGGGGGCAAAAAGTGGATGAGGAAAAATTTGCCGAAGAGCTGCGCTCGGTTGTGGAAAAAATGCGCAGCGTCAGCCGCAAAATCGAGCAGGCGCTCGAAACCGATACCCCGCTTGAAGTCAATGAAGATGAGCTCAACGAATTGGTGTTGCAGTTGGTGCGCGTGGCGCAGGAAAATGGTCTGCGCATCCCGCGCGAATTTGCGCTTTTGATCAAGCAATTCCTCTATTTTGATCGCTACGCGCAGCTTTTGGCACCGGGTCTTTCTGTCTATGATCCGCGCTTTCTGCCACAGGGTTAAAAAGGGGGGCATCGTGGCTATAGCGCAAAAGCTGCTTTTGCACCGAAGCCTGCTCACGCCGTAATCCATAACGGGCAAGCAGGCTTTGTAGGTGAAAACGGCGCAACGCGCTGAGGCAGCGCACCGCGCGCACTAACGCATTGGCGAAGCCATAGCGGTAAGAACGGAGATAGCAAAGTGTGGCCCGGCGCAAATTTTTTTCTTTATGGTGGATTTCGCCAAGCAGAAACCAATCCCGGGCATCGCGCTTTAGTGCAGGGATTTGCTCAAGCAAGAGTTTACGCTCTTTCAAGCCTGCGCTCTTGTCGCGGTGGATTTTATACGCCCAAGCCATTTTGCCTGAACGCGCATCGCAAAACGCCTGTGAGACACGCAAAAGCAGTGCGGCCAAGGCCAAAACGTCCAGGCGATTATGTTCCAAAATCGCCTGCCGCCTTTCTTCTGCGCCAAAACGTACGTATTCGAAGTAAGCCTGAGCCACCGCGGCGCCGGAAAGATCGTCTTTGCGCTCGAAACCCAAAAGCCGCGTTTCGGCATCGCTCAACCGTGCGGGCTTTTCGGGAAAGATGCGGCGGATGGTGTGGTAGAGATCAACATGCTGTGTGCTATGTTTTTCAAAAGGAAGTCCATATTTTTCTGCACGGCGTGCCAAAAGCGGCAGGTCGAACGATTTACCATTGAAAGTGACCAAAACACGCTGCCGGATTGCACTGAGGGTTGCCGCCAAGATGTCTTTTTCTTCTGCTGGTGTTTCGGCAAAGTATTGGCGCATGATGAGCCCGTCCTGCCAAAAGGCCGTCCCAATTAAGAAAGGATAGACCTGCTCAGCGCTGCCCAATCCCGTCGTTTCGAGATCCAAAAATAGCAGTTCCTCACGGGAAAAATCGCACCTAAAATCACAGGCCAATTTTTCTGGTAGCTCTAGCGATAGCCCACAGGGGTGCACCTGCTCCTGGCTTTCAAAAGGTTTGGCTGGAGTTATGGCAACTTGCGCTATTGGTTTCTCGCTGTGCTTGGTTTGGCGATAGGCACGGATTCGGGTCGCAAGATCCATCATTCCAGACCGTACAGCGTGGCCAGTTCCTCAAGCTGTGACAACAAAATCCCGCTCATGGCCTCCTTGGCCGTGGGTTCTGTCACCTGGAGTAGGCACATCTTGAGGGCAGTGCGCTTTTCGGCCAAGCTACCATTATTCTCAAAAATTGTGACCAGCTGTGGGTAAATACTCTGCGCCAGCTGTGCGGGCATGCCCTTTTGCTGTCCTGTTGCCAGCGCACGCTGCAACGACTGCGCCACTTTGCGGTATGCCTCGACTTCATCCTTGAGTTTGTTGGCGCAGGCGGCGTCCAGTTGTGCCCGTTGCATGGCCTTCTGGAGCTCGTCTGC
>JANWWX010000189.1 GCA_025057195.1 Leptospiraceae bacterium
CCAAAGACGTTGGCAAATCCTGCGGCAACACCGCTGGTGACAGCGCCACGGCCAAGAGCAAAAGCCCCGCATAGGTTTTATTTTTGGCCATACCTAATTTTCGGCATCAAACGTTGAAACGGAAATAGATCACGTCACCGTCCTCGACGATGTAGTCCTTGCCTTCAAGGCGCATTTTGCCAGCCTCGCGCGCTTTCTTTTCCGAACCATATTCTTGGATCGCTGCAAAAGGGGTCACTTCCGCCCGGATGAAACCGCGCTCGATGTCGCTGTGGATGATGCCTGCGGCCTGCGGAGCAGTGGTCCCGCGCAGGATATTCCAGGCGCGCACCTCGTTTTCGCCTGCAGTAAAAAAAGTGATGTAACCCAGAAGCGCATACGCTTTCCGGATGACGCGGTGGAGTCCAGGCTCTTTTAGCCCCAAGCCACGTAGGAATTCTTTTTCCTCTTCGGGCGAAAGTTGTGCCAACTCCGCCTCAATTTTTCCTGAAAGGGGAATGGCCTCGCTGCCTCGCGCCTGGGCTAACTTTTCCAGTTCTTGGAAGTAAGGGGATTTTTCGGGTGCGGCCACAAACTCCTCGTCAATATTGCCGATGAACAGCACCGGCTTCAGTGTCAAAAGCATGAGATCGCGCAAAAGCAGCCGCTCCTCTGCGCTGAGGCCGGCTTTGCTGGCTGGTTGGCCGGTTTGTAGTGATTCTTGAATGCGCTCAAGGACTGCTGCCAGAGCAATCGCATCCTTGTCCCCGGCTTTTTTCTTTTTGGCCAAGTGCTCAAGCCTTTTTTGCACCTGCTCGAGGTCGGATAAGATGAGCTCCAGCTCGATGGTTTCCACGTCGTCTTTGGGCGAAATTTTCCCTGCGACATGGCTGACGTTGGGATCAGAAAAGCAGCGCACCACGTGCAGGACCGCATGCACACGCCGGATGTGGTCGAGAAATTGGTTACCTAACCCCTCGCCTTGTGCTGCCCCTTTGACCAAACCCGCGATATCGACAAATTCGACAGTGGCGGGCACGCGGTTTTTGGGCTGGATGGTTTCGACCAGGAAATCAAACCGTGGGTCGGGTACTGGGACCACCCCCACATTGGGTTCAATGGTGCAAAAAGGGTAGTTTGCAGCCTGTGCTGCTGCCGAGCGTGTCAGTGCGTTAAAAATTGTGGATTTACCTGCGTTGGGTAATCCGACAATCCCACATTGTAAGGGCATGGAGCCTTTGCCAAAATCCGGGACAGGGCATCAGCCCTAAAGCCAGCGTGGATCGAGCGCATAGACACCGGGCCTGGCAAATTTGGCCAGTGCTGCAAGCTGCGCCATGCCGGGCAAGCCCGTGGGCGAAAACAGCGACTCCCGCACCACCGGCATTACCGCAAGCTCGATGAGCGCCGACTCAGCCAATCCCAGCTTTTGGCGTAGGTGTTTGAGCGCATCAACAAGCCCACCGGCCTTATCGGCAAGCCCAAGTTCCACCGCCTCACCACCGCTATAGACACGGCCCTTTGCCAGCTGTTGCAGTTTTTCGGGTTTTAGGTTTCGGCCGGTGGCAACATCCTCGAGAAAAAGTTGGTAGATGGCCTGCATATTTTTACGCAGAGCGGACTTTTGTCCAGGGCTGAAATCGGCGAATGCAGAAAAAAGGGGCGGTTCGCCGGCAAGGGGTGCGCGGTCAACGTGGATACCCAGGCGTGCTAAAAATGGTGCGAGATTGAACTTGCCGCCAATCACACCGATCGAACCGGTGATAGTGAGGGGTGTGCAAAAAATTTCTTCGCCGACTGCAGAAAGGTAGTAGCCACCCGAGGCAGCCACGTTCCCCTGCGAGACCAGGACGGGCATCGCCTTGGCTTGGTTGTCTTTTTTGCGAATTTTGGCTTTGCTTTCTTTACGCTTTTTGTCGTTTTTTTCAGCCAACGTCTTGGCCTCGAGCCGGTGTGTGGCCAGCATCCATTCGCGCCACAGGTGTTGTGAGACCAGTGCTGAACCACCAGGGCTATTGATGCGCACAATTGCCGCATCGAAGCCGCCCCTTTTGAGTGTTTCTGTGACCTGTGCATAATCGTTGGTATTGATGGTGCCTGGCAAGGGGCGTGTGCTTTCCAAAATGGCGCCTTCTGCCACCACCAAGGCGATGCGCGGAAGGCGGCGGAACGGTAAAAGTCGGAAAAGTTTGCGGCGGATGATTTTTTGCACGACAGCAAGGTCGCGTTCGGGCAGCATCTGGTTGGCTGCCAGCCATTCGGCATATTCCTCTGCTGAGGCAGTGGCATCGATCAGTTTGTTCTGCACGGCCTCCCTGGCGCTGAGCAGGCGTTGCCCGCTGGCACGGGCAAGCGCTGGATTCCGTCCGCCCAACGCCGCACCAAATTCTTGGTTGAGGTTTTTGAGCAGGGATTCCAATTGCTGCCGCTCAGCTTTAGACATGTTGCTGCGGGTGAAAATTTCTGCAGCACTTTTGAACTCACCCACTGCAATGAACTGCGGGCGAATCCCCAATTTTTTTAGGAATGGTGCGGCATAAAGCGATTCGGCAGTAAATGGGCTAAGGTCAAAAGTACAGCCTTCGGCTGCAAAAACATGCTCGCAGGCAGTTGCGATGTAAAGCGAAATGCGGTCATCGGTCAAAAGCCAACAGGAGGTGGTGACACTGGCTGCGCGGAAGTCCAAGATCAGGCGGCGCAGTTCCCAGGCCTGTGCCCAGCCCAAGTTATGGTTTTCGATGCGCACCGCCAGATGCCGGATTTTGAGCTTTTTGCGCCGATAGGCTTCAAGGGCCGAGAAAAGCTCCAGCACGAGGAAATAGAACCGGTCGCGCCCTGGTTTCAACCATGACCATAGTCCCTGTGTCGGCGGTGCCTCACAGTAGTCTCCTCGGAG